>JBOGSY010000333.1:0-2473 GCA_050691915.1 Candidatus Limnocylindria bacterium
GGCCGGTGCCGCGGGAGTCGCGGCCGCGGCCAACGGGCGCGGGCGGGCCAGCCGGACCTGGAGCTCACCGGCCTCCACCTCCAGCTCGTCCAGGCCGCTCGCCTCGAAGACCGGGGTCAGGATGTCCACCGCCGCCAGGATCGGATCGCCGGCCCGCCCGCCGCCGGTCACGAGTCGAACCGTCCGAAGACGAGGGTGGCGTTGTGGCCGCCGAAGCCGAAGGAGTTGCTCATCGCGATGCGCACGGTGGTCGAGCGCGCCTGGTTCGGCACGTAGTCCAGGTCGCAGTCCGGATCGGGGAACTCGTAGTTGATGGTGGGCGGGATGATCCCGTTCTTGATGGCCAGCACGCAGGCGATGGCCTCGACCCCGCCGCCCGCGCCCAGCAGGTGACCGGTCATGCTCTTGGTGCTGCTGACCGGGATGGCGTACGCCCGCTCGCCGAAGACGGTCCTGATGGCGGCCGTCTCGGCCCGGTCGTTGGGCTGGGTGCTGGTTCCGTGGGCGTTGATGTAGTCGACCCCGTCCGTGCCCAGCCCCGCGTCCGCCAGGGCCAGGCTCATGGAGCCGACCGCGCCGCGCCCGCCGGGCGCGGGCAGGGTGATGTGCGAGGCGTCGTCGGTGGCCGCATAGCCGAGCACCTCGGCGTGGATCCGGGCACCCCGGGCCCGGGCGTGGTCAAGCGACTCGAGCAGCAGGATGCCGGCGCCGTCGGCCATCACGAATCCGTCGCGCTGGGCGTCGAACGGGCGGCAGGCCCGCGCCGGCTGGTCGTTCCGGCGGGTGGAGAGCGCCTTCATGGCGGCGAAGGCGCCCACCGGGATCTCGCCGATCCCCGCCTCCGCGCCGCCCGCCACCATGACGTCGGCATCGCCGCGGCGGATCAGGGCCGTGGCGTCGCCGATGGCGTGATTGCTGCTCGAGCAGGCGCTGACGGTGGCGTAGTTCGGCCCGCGCGCGTTGCCGTGGATCGCCACGTAGCCGGCGGCCATGTCCGGGATCATGGAGGTGACCAGGAAGGGACCGATGCGCTCCACGCCCAGCTCGTGGGCCTCGATGATGTCGCGGATCATGGTGTTGATGCCGCCGATCCCCGATCCGATGATCACCCCGGTCCGCTCGGCCAGGCGCTCGTCGGTGATCGGCTGCTCCAGGCCGGCGTCGCGCATCGCCTCGGCGGAGGCGGCCCAGGCGAAGTGCACGTAGCGGTCGTTGCGCCGCACCTCCTTGCGCGGCATCACCGACTCCGCCTCGAACCCGCGCACCTCGCCGGCGATCTGGCTGTCGAGCCGGCCCGGATCGAAGGCCGAGATGCGGTCGATCCCCGATCGGCCGGCGACCAGGCCCTCCCAGTAGCTGGCCACGTCGTTGCCCAGCGGCGTCACGGCGCCCATGCCGGTGATCACCACGCGCCGCTCGCCGCGCTCGGCGGAGCTCGGCCGGCGCCACTCGTCAGCCATCAAGACCCTCCGCCAGCGACTGGTCGCGCGGGACGATGATGCTCAGGGTGGCCTCCACCGCCACCTCGCCCTGGATGGTGGCCACCGCCCGCACCCGGCCGAACATGCCGCGCAGCTTCTCGACGGTCACCTCCAGGCGGAGGGTATCGCCGGGCACCGCCATGCGCCGGAAGCGGCAGTCGTCGATCCCGGCGAAGAGCCCCAGCTTGCCGCGGTACCGGTCCAGGGTCAGCACCGCCACCCCGGCCGCCTGGGCCAGGGCCTCGACCATCAGCACGCCGGGCATGATCGGCCGCCCGGGAAAGTGCCCGGTGAACTGCGGCTCGTTGGCGGTCACGTTCTTGATGGCCACGGCGCGGATGCCCGGCTCCAGCTCCAGCACGCGGTCGACCAGCAGGAACGGGTAGCGGTGCGGCAGGATCGCCATGATCTCGGCCGCCTCCATGGGCAGGCTGAAGCCGGCCCGGGCGGCATCGGCCTCGGCTGCGGCGGCGGCGGTATCGGTCGGCTCGTCGGTCATCGGTGTCCTCAGGTGCTCCCGGCCACGAAGGCTCCGGGGCCCACCCGGTCGAGGAGATTGGTGCTCACCTCCGCGCCCAGGAAGGCGGCGTTGTCCAGGATCCCACGGTGGAAGGCCAGGTTGGTCTTCATCCCGCCGATGCTGAACTCGGCCAGCGCGCGCCGCGAGCGGGCCAGGGCCACCTCGCGGGTCTCGCCCCACACGATCAGCTTGGCAAGCAGCGAGTCGTAGTACGGCGGCACCTCGTAGCCGGGGTACAGGTGGGTGTCGACCCGCACGCCGGGGCCGCCGGGCAGCTGGAGGTCCTCGATCACGCCGGTCTGCGGCGCGAAGTTGTCGTTCGGATCCTCGGCCGTGATCCGGAACTCGATCGCGTGGCCGCGGAGCTGCACCCGCTCCTGGGAGAGCGTCAGCCGCTCACCGGCGGCCACCCGGATCTGCTCCGCGATCAGGTCCACGCCGCTCAGCATCTCCGTGACCGGGTGCTCGACCT
>JBOGSY010000334.1:0-2472 GCA_050691915.1 Candidatus Limnocylindria bacterium
CATCAGCCGCACGCGCGGGCGAACGGCCGGCGATCCGGCAGCCGCCCTGGCGACGGCGGCCGGCCTGCGGCGCCGTCCGGACCAGCCGGTGGTGGTGGCCGGGTCGCTCTACCTGGTCGGCGCGGTTCGTGGGATGCTCCTGCCATGACCGAGCTGCGCTGGGGCGAGCGCACCTACCTGATGGGCATCGTCAACGTGACGCCCGACTCGTTCAGCGGCGACGGCCTGGCCACGCCCCGGCGCAGTCCGGCCGAGATCGTGGCCGCCGCCCTCGCCCAGGCGCGAAGCTTCATGGAGGCCGGGGCCGACATCCTGGACGTCGGAGCCGAGTCGTCGCGTCCGGCGCAGTTCTACGGGGAGCACTCGCACCTGGATCCGGAGGCTGAGGCGGCGCTGGCGGTGCCGGTGGTTGCCGCCCTGGCGCGCGCCCACGCGGGCACGGCGCTGGTCAGCATCGACACCACCAAGGGCAGCGTGGCCCGCGCGGCGCTGGCCGCCGGCGCGGCGGTCGTCAACGACGTGTGGGCCGGGCGCCACGACCCGGACACGGTGGCCGCCGCCGCCGAGGCCGGCGCGCACCTGGTGCTGATGCACAACAAGGAAGTGGCCGACTACCCCGGCGGCATGTTCGAGGAGGTCGTGGCCTGGCTCCGCTCGGCGGTCGCCGACGCCATCGACGCCGGGGTGCCGCGCGATCGGCTGGTCATGGACCCGGGGATCGGCTTCGGCAAGACTCCCGCCCACTCCGTCGAGCTGCTTCACCGCCTGGCGGAGTTCAAGGAGGCGCTGGGCGGGCTGCCGCTTCTGGTGGGTACCAGCCGCAAGCGGTTCATCGGTGAGCTGCTGGGCGGTGCCCCGCCGGGGGCGCGGCTGGAGGGCACGGCCGCCAGCGTGGCGCTGGCCGTCGCGGGAGGCGCCGACATCGTCCGGGTCCACGACCTGGCGGCGATGGCCAGGGTCGTCCGCGTGGCGGACGGCATTGCGCGCTGGCGGCCATGAGCGATCACGACCGGATCACGCTGCGCGGGATGCGCTTCCTGGGCCGGCACGGGGTGTCGCTGGAGGAGCGGATGGAGCCGCAGCCGTTCGAGGTGGACGTCATCCTGCGACGGGACCTGGGCGCGGCCGCGGCCAGCGATGAACTGGCCGACACGGTCGACTACAGCGCCGTCTTCGGCCTGGTGGCCGGCATCGTGGAGGGAGCCTCCTTCCGCCTGATCGAGGCGCTGGCCGGCGCCATCGCCGACGCGGTCCGGTCCGGGCTCGCGGTCGAGGACGTGGAGGTCCGGGTCCGCAAGCCGGAGGCCCCGTTGCCGGGGACCTTCGACACGGTTGAGGTGCGCCTGCGCCGGACGGGGCCGGGCGGCGGCTAGATCTCTGCCGGCAGCGTCCCCAGGGTGATCTCCACCTCGCGGGTGGACCCCAAGCGCAGGACGCGCAGGGTGATCACGTCACCCGGGCGGTGAGGCAGGATGTGGTCGGCCAGGTCGCGGTCGGTGTCGACCCGGGCGCCGTCCACCTCGACCACGACGTCACCGGCCTGGAGCCCCGCCGCGGCGGCCGGGCTGTCCGGAATGATGGCCGGCAGGTTCGGGCTGTTGGAGTCGATCAGGACGCCGTAGTCGACCGGCAGGTCGCGCTCCTCCGCCAGCTGCCGGGTGACGGGCTGGTAGCGCACCCCGATCCACGGGCGCGCGATCGGGTCGCCCTCCAGCGCCTGCTCCATGATCGGCTTGGCGGTGTCGATCGGGATGGCGAAGCCGATCCCCTGCGCATCCTGGCTGACCGCGGTGTTGATGCCGATGACCTGGCCCGCGCTGTCCAGCAGCGGGCCTCCCGAGTTGCCCGGGTTGATGGCGGCATCGGTCTGGATCAGGTTGTTCAGCTGCTCGGAGACGGTCTGGCCCGAGCTGCCGGCCACGATGCGGCGCCCGAGGCCCGAGATCACGCCGGTGGTCACCGTGTTCTCGAACTCCCCCAGCGGGTTCCCGATGGCGATCGCCAGCTGGCCCTGCTGCAGGTCCTGGCTGGAGCCGATGGTCACCGTCGGCAGGTCGGTGGCGTCGACCTTGATGATGGCCAGGTCGGTGAGGGTGTCGATCCCGTACAGCTCGCCCACCAGCTCACGGCTGTCGCTCAGGATCACGGTCAGCTCGGTCGCGTCGTCGACCACGTGCTTGTTGGTCAGGATCCAGCCGTCGGCGTCGAAGATGAAGCCGGTGCCGACGCCGCTGGAGCCGCCGAAGACGCTGCCGCTGCGCGACTGGATCTTGACCACGGCCGGCATGGTCTTGTCGACGGCGCTGATGACCGCCGACGACTCGTCGATGCGGACCTGGGACACGTTGGTCCCCTGCGGCGCCTGGCTGGCCCCCTGGCCCTCGTCGGCGGGGCGCAGCAGGCCGGAGACGGCCGCCGCCGACAGCGAGCCGGAGAGGATGCCGGCCACCACTGCGATGGCCACGGTCCGGC
>JBOGSY010000335.1:0-2460 GCA_050691915.1 Candidatus Limnocylindria bacterium
CATCGCGGTGGCGGTGCTGGTGGAGGGCGGCGGCAGTGGCTCCGGCCGGGCGGCGCCCATCGGCGGGGCGGTCATGGCGGAGTGGCTGAAGATCACGGCCGGGGGGTGAGTTGGGAGTCGTGGGGCGCGGCTGGTGGAGTCGTGCGAGCCGCCGGCAGAAACGTCCCCCCGTCCGCCGCCCCGCTACCGGCCCTGGGGCCCCGGCCTCCCCCTGCCCGATACGCCCCACGAGTCCAACGGCCACCCGGCGCCCGAATCGGGGGGCTGATTCTCGTCCGGCGTAACAGGGCCGCAGCGGATCGCCCGGCTGAGCCCCCAGCTTGGCCGATGGATCCTCGGAGCGAAACTTCCCACCGCGCGGGCTCCGGCCCTGGCCTCCCCGCGCCCACGATACGCCCACGAGTCCAACGGCCACCCGGCGCCCGAATCGGGGGCCGGATTCTCGTCCCGCGTAACCTCACTGCAGCGGATCGGCGGGCTGAGCCCTCAGCGTGGCCGATGGATCCCCGGGGCGAAACCTCCCACCGCCGCGCCGCCGTCTTCCCGGCCCGGCCTCCCCGCGCCCACGATACGCCCCACGAGTCCAACGGCCACCCGGCGCCCGAATCAGTGGGTGGAATCTCGTCCGGCGTAACCTCGCCGCAGCGGATCGGCCCGGCTGAGCCCTCAGCTTGGCCGATGGATCCCTGGGGCGAAACCTCTGCTCGGGGGCGCCGCTGACGAGATAGGAGCTCACGATGTGGCCTGCGTGGGCCGGTGCTTGGCGGATTCCGGGCCCCAGCCCCGCACCGTTGGGGCAAGCGTCAGCTGGTGACGAATCCGGGCGGGCGCGGGCAGGTGAAGCCTGCGCATCGGTCCGGGTTGAACCCGTTCGTAACCGGGTGGGGTATTGTGAGGGCGAGGGAGTCCGACGAGCGACCGCCCATTCACGAGGGGTGCGAGGTGAAGAACGTCCAGGAGCCGGCGGAGCGTGTCGTCGCCAATGTCGAGCGCGTGATCATCGGCAAGCACGCCGAGGTGCGAATGGCGCTCGTCGCCCTCCTGTGCGAGGGCCACATCCTGATCGAGGACGTCCCCGGCGTCGGCAAGACGATGCTGGCCAAGGCGCTCTCCAAGAGCATCGGCTGTTCATTCCGGCGGATCCAGTTCACGCCAGACCTGCTGCCCTCGGACGTCACCGGGCTCTCCATCTTCAACCAGAAGACCCAGGAGTTCGAGTTCCGGCCCGGACCGATCATGGCCCAGGTGGTGCTCGCCGACGAGATCAACCGTGCCACGCCCAAGACTCAGAGCGCGCTGCTGGAGTGCATGGAGGAGCGGCAGGCGACGATCGACGGGGTGACGCATCCCATGCCCAGCCCGTTCCTGGTCATCGCCACCCAGAACCCGATCGAATACGAAGGCACCTTCGCCCTGCCGGAGGCGCAGCTCGACCGCTTCATGCTCCGCCTGCGTCTCGGCTACCCGAAGGCCATGGAGGAGATCGTCATCCTGGACGAGCAGAAGCGCCTGCACCCGATCGACGACCTGCGCCAGGTGCTGTCGCTCGAGGAGCTGCGCCAGATGCAGACCGGCATCAAGGAGATCTACGTCGACCAGGCGGTGGCCGAGTACATCGTCCGCCTGGTGACCGCCACCCGCGAGCACCCGGACGTCTACCTGGGCTCCTCGCCGCGGGGCTCGATCAACCTGTACCGCTCCAGCCAGGCCCTGGCCGCCCTGGACGGCCGCGACTACGTGATCCCCGACGACGTCAAGCAGCTGGCGGTCGCGGTGCTCGCCCACCGGCTGATCGTCAAGAGCCAGGCGTCGCTGCGCGAGGTCGACCCCGACGCCATCGTGCGCGAGGTGCTGGCCCAGGTGCCCGTCGGCGAGACGAGCAGCTCCACCGCCGGCCCGCGCTGAAGGCACGCAGGACCCCGCCGCCATGGGCAGCCTGGCGAAGCAGCTCCGGTTCGTCTTCCTGGGGACGGTGCTGGTGGTCGCCGCCTTCAGCACCGGCATCAGCTTCCTGTTCTTCCTGGTCTACCTGCTGGGTGCGTTGCTCCTGGGGTCCTGGTTCTATGCGCGTCGCGGCCTGCAGGGGCTGCGCGCCGGGTACCACGTCCTGAACCCCCGCGCCCAGGTGGGCGAGGTGCTCCAGGCGGTCTACCGCATCGACAACGACACGCGCTGGAGCAAGCCCTGGGTCGAGCTGTGGAACGATTCCACCCTGCCGGCGGCGCTGCCCGGTCGGGCCATCGGCGTGCGTCCGCAGGGGAGCCGGCAGTGGCTGGCCAAGGTGACGCTGCTCCGCCGTGGCTCGTACCGGCTGGGGGCGCTGCGGGTCCGCACCGGCGACCCCTTCGGGCTGTTCACCACCGAGATGATTGTGGGCCAGCCGACCTGGGTGGTCGTCTTCCCGAAGGTCCACCAGCTGCCCCACTGGCGCCTGCCCCCCTCCCCGGTGGATGGCACCAA
>JBOGSY010000336.1:0-2450 GCA_050691915.1 Candidatus Limnocylindria bacterium
GTTCCGGGGCGCGTGCCCGCGCTGCGGCGAGGCGTTCCCGCCGGAGGGGGCGAGGTGAGGGTCCTGTCGGTGGTCGGGGCGCGGCCGCAGTTCATCAAAGCCGCCCCGGTCAGCCGCGTGCTCCGGGTCCGGCACGCCGAGCTGCTGGTCCACACCGGCCAGCATTACGACGACGCCATGAGCGCCGCCTTCTTCCGCGATCTGCAGCTGCCCGAGCCGGACGTCAACCTGGGCGTCGGCAGCGGCGCGCACGGCCAGCAGACCGGGGAGATGATCCGCCGGCTGGAGCCGGTCGTCCTGGAGCACCAGCCGGACGGGGTGGTGGTCTACGGCGACACCAACTCGACCCTGGCCGGCGCGGTGGTGGCAGCCAAGGTCGCCTACCCCGGCGGCCGGCGCCCCTGGCTGGCGCACGTGGAGGCGGGGCTGCGCTCGTTCAACCCGGCCATGCCGGAGGAGCGGAACCGGATCGTGGCCGACCACCTGGCCGACCTGCTGCTGGCACCCACCGCCACCGCGCTGCGGCACCTGGCGCGCGAGGGCCGGCAAGAGGCCACCGAGCTGGTCGGCGACGTGATGGTGGACGCCTTCGGCTGGGCCGCGGCCCAGTCCGACGCCCACCTGCCAACCGTGGCCGCCGGCCTGCCGGGCTACGTGCTGGTGACCCTGCACCGGGCCGAGAACGTGGACGATCCCGGCCGGCTGGCGGGCTGGCTGGAGGCGCTGGCGCTGGACCGGGGGGTGATCTTCCCGGTCCATCCCCGCACCCGCGCCACGCTGGAACGGGCCGGCCTGGAGCCGCCGGCCAACGTGACCCTGATCGCGCCGGTGGGCTACCTGGCCATGATCGCGCTGGAGCGGCACGCGGCCTGCATCGCCACCGATTCCGGAGGGGTCCAGAAGGAGGCCTACCTGGCCGGCGTGCCGTGCGTCACCCTGCGGGCCGAGACCGAGTGGGTCGAGACCGTGGACGCGGGCTGGAACCGGCTGGCCGGCGGCGACCCGGGGGCCCTGGCCGCGGCGCTGGCCGACGACGGCTTCATGGACCGCTCGCGAGCGCGTCCCGAGCTCTACGGCGACGGCGAGGCGGCCCGGCGCATCGTCGCCGCCCTGGAGCGGCTGGACGGCCGCCACGGGGGAGGAGCCGCAACCACAACCCGCGCCACGGAGGCACCGGTATCGTGATTCCCATCGCGCGCCCGCTGATGGGCGAGGAGGAGAAGGCCAGCGTCTGGGCGGCGCTGGAATCCGGGTCGCTGGCCCAGGGCCCGCGCGTTCGCGAGCTGGAGGAACGCTTCGCGGAATTCGTCGGCGTGCCCCACGCGGTGGCCACCAGCTCCGGCACCACGGCCCTGCACCTGGCGCTGCTGGGCAACGGCCTGGGCGAGGGCGACGAGGTGATCACGGTGCCGTTCACCTTCATCGCCAGCGCGACCGCGATCCTGTACACCGGCGCGCGCCCGGTCTTCGTCGACGTCGCCGAGGACGACTTCTGCATCGATCCGGCCCGGGTCGAGGCCGCCGTCACGCCACGCAGCCGGGCGATCATGCCGGTCAGCCTGTACGGCCAGCCGGCGGACCTGCCGGCCCTGGAGGCGATCGCGGCGCGCCACGGGCTGGCCCTGATCGAGGACGCGGCCCAGGCCCACGGCGCGGCCATCGGCGAGCGTCGCTCCGGCAGCTGGGGCGCCGGCTGCTTCAGCTTCTACCCGACCAAGAACATGACCACTGCCGAGGGCGGCATGATCACCACCGCCGACCCGGAGCTGGCCGAGCGGGTGCGCCTGCTGCGAGAGCACGGCATGAAGGTCCGCTACCACCACGACACGCTCGGCTACAACTTCCGAATGACCGACGTCCACGCCGCCATCGGCCTTGCCCAGCTGGGCAAGCTGCCGGGCTACAACGCCCGCCGCCGGGCGATCGCGGCGCGCTACGACCGCGAGCTGCGCGGTGTGCTCACGCCCCGGGTGCGGCCGGGGGTGACCCACGTCTACCACCAGTACACCATCCGGGTCAGCCGGCGCGATGCCTTCGCCGAGGCGCTCGCGCAGCGCGGGGTGGGCTCGGGGATCTACTACCCCATCCCCGTCCACCGCCAGAAGCCGTTCGTGGCCTTGGGCTACGGGGAGCAGCAGTTGCCGGTCACGGATCGCCTCACGGGGCAGGTGCTCTCCATTCCCGTGCACCCGTCCCTGACCGATGCCGAAGTCGAGGCCGTGATCGCCGCGGTCAACGAGGTCGCCGCCGAGCTGGGTCCCGTCGAGGCGGGGGTGACGGCGTGACCGATGCGCCGGCGCGCGCCCTGCGCGCCGGCGTGGTGGGCCTGGGGATGATGGGCCGCAACCACGTCCGGGTCTGGGACGAGGCGATCGAGGGCGTCGAGCTGGTCGCCGTGGCCGACCCCGAGCCGGAGGCCCTGCGCCAGGCCACCCACGGCCGCTCGCTGG
>JBOGSY010000337.1:0-2443 GCA_050691915.1 Candidatus Limnocylindria bacterium
GACCCGGGCCACGGTCGGAAAGGCGTGGATCGTGTCGGCCAGGACGGCGAGCGGCGTGCGCAGCTTGACGGCCAGCACCGCCTCGTGGATCACCTCGCTGACCGCCGGCCCGGCCATAAAGGCTCCCACCAGCGTGCGCTGTCCGCGGTCGACCACGATGGTCACGTGGCCGCGGCTCTCGCTGGTGTAGCCCTTGGCCGTGGTTGCCAGGTCCTGGGTGTACTCCGCGGCATCGATCCCGCGCTCGCGGGCCTGCTCCACCTGCAAGCCGACCGACGCGGTCTCCGGATCCGTGTACGTCGCCCGCGGGATGGCCGAATGGTCCGGCACCACGTCCTCGCCGGCGACCAGTCGAGCGACCAGCTCACCCTGGTAGTGGGCCAGGTGGGTGTGCAGCTCCGGCCCGGCGATGTCGCCGGCGACGTACACGTGGGGAGCGATCCGGAGGCGCTCGTCGGGCGTGACCCGACCCTCCTCCGGCTCCACGCCGATGGCGGCCAGGTTGAGCGCTTCGAACGGGATGTCACGGCCGATGGTCAGCAGGATCGCCTCGCCCTCGACGGTGGTGCCGTCCGAGAGCTCCACCGCGTGGCGCCGGTGCGAACCGGCGTGCGCCCGGACGCCGGTGGCGCGGGTGTTGAGCCGGATCCGGACCCCGTCGCGCTCCAGGCTCTCGGCCACGTGGCGCGAGCTGAGCGGATGCTCGCGATCGTGGACCCGGTCACGCGGGTGGATTAGGGTCACCGGCACGCCATAGCGGGCGTAGACCTGGGCAAGCTCCACCCCGCTGGGCCCGCCGCCCAGGACCACGACCCCATCCGGAAGCTCACGCAGCGAGGTCCCCTGGCGGTTCGTCCACGCGTCGGCCTCGTCCAGGCCGGGCAGCGACGGAATGCGCGAGTGCGAGCCGACCGCCAGCAGCACGTCGCCCGCCTCCAGCCGCAGCGGTTCGGCATCTGCCCGCGCGACCTCCAGCCGCAGCGGGTCGGCACCGATGAAGCGGGCCTCGCCGCGGATCGGGACCGCCCCCGCCTTCCGCAGCGCGTCGAAATGGCTGGTGTCGTCCGGGTAGTCGATCCCCTCGCGGTTGATCATCCAGTCGCGGAAGGCGCTGGCCCGCGCCCAGGGGTAGTCGCCGCCGGCGTGGTGGATCGCGGCGGCGTGGAGCAGCGCCTTGGAGGGCATGCACTGCCAGAACGGGCAGCCGCCGCCGAACAGGTCGCGCTCGATGATCGCCACCGCGGCCCCACGCCGGCGGGCCTCGAAGGCGGCGGCCTCGCCGGCCGCGCCGGCGCCGACGATCACGAGGTCGTATCGGTCCATTGCGCCAAGGATACGGGGTGACTAGACTGGCAGCCTCATGCAACGGCAGGTGATGGGTGGCATCCCCGCGCGACGCATCCTGTGCGTCGCCGACCTGCTGTGCCGGCTGGAAGGCGAGCCATGCACCTGTACGCGGCGGGGAGCCGCCGCGTAACGCCCGTCCGGCGCACGCCGCGCCGTCGCACCACGGCTCCTCGCCCCGACTCGATTCGCCTTCGCCCCTTCCAGCATCGAGGTGCCGCATGTCCTTCTTCAGCCGTCCCCTGACCATCGCCGCCAGTCTGGCGCCGGCCGCCAGGCCCGTGCCGGGTCGCTGGATCGACCCGCGCGGCCAGCGCTTCGGCGCGGCCGGCTCTGCGCTGACCCTGGTACTGGCCTTCGCGCTGGATGCCTGGCCGCTGGTGGCCGGGGTGGGCGCCTTCCTGGCCGTCTCGTCCCTGTACGGGACCCGCTGGTTCATCTTCAGCCGCCCGTGGCCGGCCGTGCGCCGCGCGCTTGGCCTGGGCAGCTCGGAGCTCGAGCACGAGATCCCGCCGCGCTTCGCACAGGCGCTGGGCGCCGCCTTCCTGGCGCTCGGCATCGGGCTGCTGGCGGCCGGGGCCGGGCCCTGGGGCTGGCTGCTGGTCGGCGCGGTGGTCGCCCTCCAGGCCCTCCTGGCGGCCACCGGCTTCTGCCTGGGCTGCCGCCTCTTCTTCCTGCGCTGGTGGGTTCCCGACCTCTTCGCCCGGGTGATCGGCCGGGGCATCCGGCGCGAGGCGCTGCTGGTGGTCCAGTTCCCGAACGAGGGCGGCCGCTAGCCGGCCGGCTCTCCCCCGACCAGCACGACCCGCGGCCGAACGTCGCCAAGGCGCAGCGCAAAGGCACCTTCATGGAGCGCGTCCCAGGCGACCAGGTCGGCGTCCGCCCCCGGACCGATCACCCCGCGCCGGCCGGTCAGGCCCAGCGCGGCGGCACCTCCCGAGCTCGCCGCGCTGAGGGCCTCCCCCGCGGTCATGCCCAGCAGGGTCGCCCCCAGGCCCACGACCAGGGGCATGGCGCCCCAGGCCCCGAAGGTGCCGGCGTTGGCGTCCGAGGCCAGCGCCACCCGGGCGCCGGCGTCCAGCAGGGCGCGCGCCGGTGG
>JBOGSY010000338.1:0-2442 GCA_050691915.1 Candidatus Limnocylindria bacterium
TGGGCGGGACGGGGGTGACCGTCCTGGCCGAGGAGGCGCAGCGCTGGGCGACCGACATCGACAACGACCACGTGGCGGCGGCCTACGCCGGCCTGATCCTGACCCTCTCGATCGCCAGCACCATCCTGTTCCTGTGGCTGCTGCCCACCAAAGAGGAGCAGCAGCTGTGACCGCCGTCCAGCCCGCCGCCGCGGTCGCCGCCCGGCGGCGCCGGATGGGCCGCCAGCGCCTGGTCGGGAGGGGGCTCATCTACCTGGCCGCCACCCTGCTGGCGCTCTTCATCCTGGTGCCCATCTACCTCATCGCCGTCAGCGCCCTGACGCCGCGCGAAAACGCCTTCGACTACCCGCGCCAGCTCATCCCCGAGGCCGTCTCATTCGACACCGTCCTCTTCTTCCTCAACGCCTCGGGGGTGATCGACGCGTTCTGGCGCAGCGTGATCGTGGGCCTCATCACCCTGGTGCTGGCGCTGGCGGTGGGAGCGCCGGCGGGGTATGCCATCGCCCGCTTCGCGTTCCGCGGGCGGAACGGCTACCGGGTGGTGGTGCTCTCGACCCGGGCCTTCCCGATCGTGATCCTGGCCATCCCCCTGGCCGTCACCTACCTGCGCTGGGGCATCGACGACTCGATCATCGGGGTGGCCCTGATGCATACCGCCCTCGCCCTGCCGTTCACCATCCTGATCACCTCGAGCGTCTTCATCTCGGTCCCGCGCGAGCTGGAGGAGGCGGCCCAGACGCTCGGCTGCAACCCGCTGCAGGCCTTCCTGCGGGTGTCGCTGCCGCTGGCCCTGCCGGGCCTGGCGGCGGCCGCCATCTTCACCTGGGTGATCAGCTGGAACGACGTCTTCGCGGCGGTGATCCTGACCCTCCAGAACCCGACCCTGCCGGCCAAGATCCTGACGGCTCTGACCCAGTCCCCCATCTACTACCAGTTCGCGGCGGGGTTCGTGATGCTCCTGCCCAGCCTGGTGGTCATCTTCTTCATCCGCCGCTACCTGCTCGGCCTGTGGGGCCGGGTCGTCAAGTGAGGAGGCGATCGGTCCATGGCTGAGATCCGGCTGGAGCAGGTCACCAAGCTGTTCAAGCAGGTGCGCGCGGTGGACGGCGTGGACCTCACCATCGCCGACGGCGAGTTCGTGGTGCTGCTGGGCCCGTCAGGCTGCGGCAAGACGACGCTGCTGCGCTCCATCGCCGGCCTGGAGCAGATCGACTCCGGCCGCATCCTGATCGGCGGGCGCGAGGTGACCGACGTTCCCCCGCGCCGCCGCAAGATCGCCATGGTCTTCCAGAGCTACGCGGTATTCCCGCACATGACCGTCTTCGAGAACATCGCCTTCGGCCTGCGCATGGCCAAGGTCCCGGCCGCGCGCCTGAAGCAGCAGGTGGCCGATGCCGCCGAGCTGCTGCACATCACCGAGCTGCTGGCTCGCTATCCGTCCCAGACGTCGGGCGGGCAGCGCCAGCGGATTGCGGTGGCACGCGCCATCGCCATGCAGCCGCAGGTGCTCCTGATGGACGAGCCCCTCTCCAACCTGGACGCCCTCCTCCGGCTGGAGATGCGCGCCGAGCTGAAGCGCCTGCTGATGGAGATCGGATCGACCACGATCTACGTCACCCACGACCAGGTGGAGGCGCTCTCCATGGGCGACCGGATCGCGGTCATGCGCAGCGGGCGGGTCATCCAGGTCGGCGATCCGCTGACCATCTACGACCAGCCCGCGGACCGATTCGTGGGTGGCTTCATCGGCAATCCGCCCATGAACTTCCTGGACGCGGTCCTGGAGCGGCAGGATGGTGGCCTGGTGGCCATCATCGCCGATGCCGGGTCGCTGCCCATCGGCGACCCGCCGGCCGGCCTTGGCGAGCACGCCGGCCGGCCGCTGCTGCTGGGCATCCGGGCAGAGAACATCGAGGTCGGCGGGCCGCGCTCCGCGCCCGCGCTGCGCGGGCGGACGCTGGTGGTCGAGCCGCTGGGCAGCCACAACCTGGTGACGCTCAAGCTGGGCGACCAGCTCGTCAAGGCCACCACCCGGCCGGACGACCGGATCGCGATCGACGACGAGGTGGAGCTGCACGTGGACGTCAGCCGGATCCGCTGGCTCGATCGCGAGTCCGGCACCGCCGTGGATGCCACCGCGCAATCCAGCTGAGGCGGTCGGCCCGATGCCCGCCACCGGCAAGCCGCTGGACCTGGGCACCGGCGTGGTCTGCGCCTCGTTCGGCCCCGGCGGCGGGTGGCTCTCGATCGGAACCACTCATCCCCGCCATGGCTTCGTCGAGCTGAGCGGCGCGCCACCCTTCGACGAGGCGGGCCGCGGGGACCCCGTGGCCACGCGCCGGCACCGGGCCGCCCTGGCCGACGAACGCTCCGCCTTCCTGTCGATCCACCCTGCTGCGGCGAGCGGCACGGCGACGCCGGCGGGGCCGCGCTGGACCGGTC
>JBOGSY010000339.1:0-2418 GCA_050691915.1 Candidatus Limnocylindria bacterium
GTTCTGGCATTCGAAGCGGGCCAGCAGCGTCTCACCGGTCCGATCGTAGATGTAGGTGGATGCCGGGAGCTCGATGTCGTCGAGCAGGCGCGGATCGGGCAGGCCGGTAGAGTAGAAGTTGTACGCGGCCAGCAGCCCGCCGGCGGTGCCCGCCACCGAGCCCACCACCAACAGCGCGAAGACGCCGAGGGTCACCAGGAACGCGGTGGCGAGGCCGCGCCGCGGCGACCCACGGCGGGTGGTGCGGCGCACCAACAGGCGATGGCGGCGTCGCTGCATGGCGGGATGCATCAGGCGGTACGGTACCCCATGAGGTCAGATCGGTCGAATGACGCCATTGCCGGGGCAGGTGTTGCAGGCCGCATGCCGCCGCCCGGCGGGCTAGGGCAGGTAGTTGCGCGGGTTCTGCGACTCGCCGTCCAGGAGCGTCTCGAAGTGCAGGTGGCAGCCGGTGGCGTTTCCGGTGGCGCCCTCGTAGCCGATCAGGTCGCCGGTGCTCACCCGCTGGCCGACGTCGACGATCTCGCTCGACAGGTGCCAGTACCAGCTCTGCAGGCGCTGGGAATGACCGATGACCACCCCGATCGCCGTGTCGCCATACCTGATGTTGGGCCGCGCGTCGGCCAGCACCACGCCACCGGCCGCCGCGTAGATCGGGCCGCCGCAGCGCGGCGTGTGGTACGACATGTCGATCCCGGTGTGGTTCGGGTTGAACGAGGTCCGCCCGAACTCCTGGGTCACCAGGAAGTCGCCACGCTCCGGCCAGGCGTAGCGACCGCGGTAGGCGACATCGAGCTTGTCGGCCTCAGCCTTCAGCTGGGCGACCAGGGCCTGCTGGGCCTCGAGCTCGATCTCGTGGCTGTGAATCGCCTGCTCAGTCGCGACCTCGTTGCGTGCCGCGGCGGCGAGCTGTGCCTCCTGCTCGGCCTGGAGCTCGACCAGCTGCTGCTGGAAGGCCTCCAGCTGCTCCCGCGCCGCGTCGACCTGCTGCTGCTGCTGGTCGAGGGCGGCGGCCCGCTCAGCCTCGGAGTCGCGCAGCGCGGCCAGCGTCTCGCGCCCGTCGCGCAGGGTCTGGCGCCTGACCTCGAGCCGCTGCCGCGTCTCACGGATCTCCGCCGCGAGCTGCCGGTCCTCGTCGGACAGGGTCAGCATGTAGGACAGCTGGCTCGACGCCTGGCCGAACGAATCGGTCGAGAGGAGCACCTCCAGGACCGACGTCTGCGACTGCTCGTAAGCGGCGCGGAGGTGATCCTGGAGGAGCATCTCGCGCGCGGCGAGGTCCTCGCGGGTGTCCTGGATGTCGGCCGCCACCGCCTGCAGGTCGGTCTCCAGGTTGGCGATCTGGAGCTGGTAGCGGGCCAGGTCGGAGCGCGACTTCTCGAGCGCCGTGGTGACCCGCTCCAGCTGGCGGAGGGCGTCTTCCAGCTCCAGGCCGACCCGGCCGAGATCGGTGGTCAGACGGCTGAGGCTGGCGCTCAGATCGGCCTGCTCCCGCCGGAGATCCGCGAGCTGGGCGCGCTGGCGTGCCAGCTCGGCCTCCATCTGCCGCTGCTGGGAGATGGCATCGTTGACGTTCGGATCGTTCGCGCTCGCGGGCTGGCGGACACCGCCCGGGGCGACGATCACGACCAGGGCGGTGAGCAGGAAGAGGCTGACGGCTCGGCGAAGGACGATGGACATTGGCTCCCGGAGTCGAATGCAGGCTCAGACGCGCGCCGCCGGCGATCCATGCAGTGCACCTGGGCGAGGCGCGGTCCGCCGGCGAACGGCCCCGGACACGGGGCGCGGCGGCAAGGATACCCGACCTGTCGAGGGGGTGACCAGTCCGGGTGGCCCCGTACGGACGGGCTACACGGCCCATCCTGGCGCCAGGCCGACCGCCAGCCCACGAGCGAGGAGCTGCGCGACCTCCCCCAGCAGGCGCTCGTCACGCAGGAGCGCGAGCACCGCCCCCGCCACCAGGAACGGTCCGAACGGGATGTAGCTCTTGAGGCCGGCTCGCCGGGTCAGCAGCAGGCCGATGCTTGCGGCCGACGAGAGCAGCGCAGCCAGAAAGATGGCCACAAAGACGCCCTGCCAGCCCAGCAGCAGGCCGAGCGGGGCGACCAGGTAGAGGTCGCCCAGCGCCACGCCCTGCCGGATCAGCAGGCCCAGCGCGCCCAGGAAGAGCACCGCGGCCAGGGCACCCAGCACCGCGTCGAGCGGCGGCACGGTGGGGTTGAAGGGGACGAATGCCAGGCCGGCCAGGATGAGCGGATCCAGGAGCAGGTGCGGCAGGCGGCGCTGCTCCAGGTCGGTGGCCGCCAGCAGCACCAGCAGGGCCAGGATGCCCAGGTGGGCCGCGGTGGCCCACCACGGCAGCGTGGAGCGGGCCGCGAGGCCCCAGCCGGCCGCGCCGGCGGCGGCGCCCAGCAGCAG
>JBOGSY010000340.1:0-2411 GCA_050691915.1 Candidatus Limnocylindria bacterium
CCGCCGCTTCCGCCCCGCTGCTCCCGGCGCCCGGCCGGCCCCACAACCTGCTGTGCTGGGCACGCGATGACCAGGGCCAGCTCCACGCGGTCGACGCAGCCGACGCGCTGCTCTCCGCCGCGCGGGGCTACACCGAGACAGTCTGCGGGCAGGTCCAGCTCCCCGCCGACACCGACTTCGACACCGACCCGTCCGGGTCGCGGTGCCTGATCTGCGTCCTCGGCGCCACAGCAGACCGGCCAGACCCCCGCGGCTGGTCAACCTAGACTGCTCATGATCACGTCCCTCACAGCCAGGATGGCACGCGGCTGCTGCACCCGCTGCCAGTGCGAAGCCGCTGGTAGAGGCCGCCGACTGGTCAGGCTGCGATGCGGCTGAGGTGCTCGTCGAGGGCGCGGAGGGCGCGGCCGTTGAACGGTTGCTGTGCGGCGGCGCGAAAGGCGCGCAGTCGAGCGGCGCCGAGAGCATAAGCGGCCTGCTGCAGCACAGTGGCAGCCTGGGTAGCCCACGAGCACGCGGCCGCAAGGTCGCCACTGCGCAGCTCGACCGTGGCCAGATCGACCAAGACCAGCACCCGGTCCCGACGGACGGCAGGACGGAGCTGGTCCAGCGCCGCGGTAAGCGTCTCCCGGGCACCGTGGTAGTCGCCGGCTCGCACCAGCACATGGCCGGTGGCGGCGGCCAGGTTCGCGGCCGCGCCCTCGGTCGACGACGCCGGGCTGATACGGCTGGCTGGCAGGGCAGCGTGGGCGCGGTCCAGAGCCTCGCGCGCTGCGGCCAACTCGCTCCGGTCAGCATGGACACGGGCTTCCATGGTGGCCAGCCAGGAGGCGAGGACGGGACTTGAGTGCGCACGCTCGGCGGCCAGGGCGACATGATCGAGCGCGGTGCTGGTCATTCCTTCGGCGGCGGCCAAGCCAGCGGCGTAGCCGTACGCGAGGGCGGTGAGGTGCTCGTCGCTAGCCTCGCGGGCGCTGTCGCAGGCCAGGCTGAAGTACGCCCGGCCAGACACCGGGTTGCCCAGATCATCGGCGGCCAGACCTGAGCCTGGTTGCGCAGCAGCCGGCGACGCTCGCCGGGTTCTGGCTCATGGCGCAGCGCATCGCCGGTCATCCGCAGATGCGCCGCGACCGAAGTCATCAATACGGCTGGATCCGCGGTCTCGTGCAACGTCTGGTAGCGCTCGGCGAGCTGCTCCAAATCGGCGACGGTCGCGGTCACCGCGCGGGCCCGACCGACTGGGTCCGTAGCCGCCGGGTCAAGCAGCCCCAGCATGGTGCGCCTGGCCGATGCGCCGTCCTTCCAGGCCTGCAGCATGTGCGGGGCCAGCACGCTACCTGCGGCACCGAGCTGATCCAGCAACTGCGCGGCCTGATCCACCAGACCTACCAGCGACTCATCCCTACCCGGGGAAACCTCCCGAGCCGCGACCAGGGACGGGGTGTTCTTCAAACCGAGCTGATCCGCGGTGACGCCGAACAAGCGGCACAGTCGTTCCCGATACCGGGGGCTCACTCCCTTGACGCCCCGTTCCCACTTGGCGGCCATGTCCGCGTTGACCGCGACATGCTCCCGGTACTCCATCCACGCCAGGTGCGCCAGACGATCAGCCAGCTCCTGCTGGGTCCACCCCAGCTGCACGCGGTACTCCCGCACCCGGGGGCGCTCGGCGTCGGCTGACACGACTGAGCACCTCCCTGCCGTCCCGTGCACTCGGGGTGTGGGTGCATCCCGATCTCCCACCTGGGGTTGGTGGTCTGCGTCTAGCCTGGGTGCGAGATCAGGCACCGACCAGGAAGAACTTTCCGGGGTCGAGCCGTTACTGGCGGGAAGGCAGACTCAGCGGCATGCGTGGAATGGCGGAGAACCTGACGATCGGGGAGCGAGTTCGCTACTACCGGACACGCCGCGGCATTCCCCAAGGGGCACTGGCCGGGCTCGTCGGGCGGACCGAGGACTGGCTGAGCAAAGCCGAGAACAATCGGATCGAACTGGACCGACTGTCGGTGATCCGTCGGCTGGCCGAGGCCCTCGACGTGACCATCGGGGACCTGGCGGGCGAACCTACGTTCCTGGACTGGACGGCCGACAGCGGCATGCAGACCGTGCCTGCGCTGCGTGCAATCCTGATGGACTACCGGCAGATCACCCCGCTACTCGCCGGCCCTGGGTCTGCCGACGGCGAGCCACCTAACCTCGACGCGCTGCAGCGCGATGTCAGTGACGTATTCGACGCTTACCAGGGATCCCGGTACGGGTATGTCACCAGCCGCATTCCGCTTGTCCTGTCTGACGCGATGCACGCTGGCCGCGCCGTCGAGCCCGGTGACGAGCGCCGGGCCCAAGGTTTACTCGCCCTCGCCTACCAGTCCGCCACGGCGGTGCTCACCAAACTCGGTGAAACAGACCTG
>JBOGSY010000341.1:0-2407 GCA_050691915.1 Candidatus Limnocylindria bacterium
GCGACCCGGCGAATGCCGCCTGGCGCGGCACCGGGATCCGCCGGACCGACCCGCGGGAGGGGCAGCCGCGCGCCACCGGGCAGGCCGCACAGCGCGGGGCACGGGAGGCGCAGATGCGTGCGCCGAACTCCATGCTGGCGTGCATCCAGGCGGCCGCCTCGTCCGCGTCGGCGGCAGGCGCCGCCAGCCCGTCGGCCATCGCCTGCAGCCGCGCGGCGGCCGTCTCGGCAGGCAGCCCGAAGCGGCGAAGCAGCCAGCGCCGCACGTTGGTGTCGACCGCCCCGACCGGCCGGCCGAAGGCCAGCGCGGCCACCGCGCGGGCGGTGTATGGTCCTACGCCCGGCAGCCGTGCCAGGCCGTCGACGTCGTCCGGCCAGCCGTCCGCCAAGATCCACTGTGCCGCTCGCCGCAGGGCGAGGGCCCGGCGGTTGTAGCCGAGGCCGGACCAGGCCGCCAGGACGGCCGCGTCCCCGGCCTCGGCCATCGTCGCGGCCGTCGGGAAGCGGGCCAGGAAGGGCGGGAAGCGGTCGCCCACGCGCGCGGCCTGGGTCTGCTGCAGCATCACCTCCGACACCAGCACCGCCCACGGATCCCGGGTCCGGCGCCAGGGAAAGTCCCGGCGCTCGACGGCATACCAGGCCAGGATCCTGCCGCGCACGCGCGCCAGCGCGGGCGGGGAGGCATTGGTCCCGGCGGCTAAGCGGCTCACCGGCAGAGGGTAGCGTGCAAGTGTTCGGATCACCGGAACACCTCGGGGTTGCGCTACCGTACGACGCCATGCCGTACCGCCTCGTCTGCCTGGATGCCGGCTTCACCCTGCTCGCGCCGCGGCGGACGCTGGCGGAGTCGCTGGCGGGCGTCCTGGCCGAGAACGGGCACGCCGTCGGCCAGGAGGACCTGCGCCGTGCCTGGGAGGTGGCGGACCGCTGGTTCTGGGACGAGTACCACCGTCCGGACAACCGCACGTGGGGCGATGACGCGGCCATCGAGCGGACCTGGCGGGCGTACCACGCCACCATGCTGGCCGAGCTGGGCGTGACCGATCGCGCCCACGACCTGATCGACGCCATCCTGGGCAGCCAGTTCGCCGCCGATGCCTGGGAGCTCTACCCGGACGTGGTGCCGGCCCTGGTGGCGCTGCGCGCGCAGCCCGACCTCGCGATCGCGGTCATCTCCGACTGGGGATCCAACCTGGGGGCGATCCTGTCGGGACTGGGGCTCGACCCGTTTCTGGACTTCGTCCTGGCCTCTGGGGCGGTGGGCCTGGCCAAGCCTGATCCGGCCCTCTTCGGCGCGGCGCTGGAACGGGCGGGAGCGGCCCCGACCGAGGCGCTGATGGTCGGCGATTCGCTGCGCGCGGACCACGACGGCGCGCGCGCGGCGGGCCTGGACGCCGTGCTGCTGGTCCGGCCGGAGGGATCGGTCGAGCGCCGCCAGGTCCCTGCCGGGACCCGCACCATCGCCTCCCTGGCCGAGCTGCCGCCGATAGTCACCGGCGCAGCCCGCGCGCGCTAGCACACGCCGGTAGAGTGGGCCGACGATGTCCGCCGGCCCGCTCGGCGCCCCTCCGGGTGCCGCCCCTCAACCGCGGAGCGATCCCGCGCCGATCGTGGTCGACAAGTTCGGCGGCTCGGTGCTGCGCAGCCCGGAGGATATCGCCGCCGCGGTGGGGGTGGTTGCCCGGCAGCGCGCGGCGGGGCTGCGGCCGGTGGTGGTGGTGTCGGCCTTCGAGGGGGTGACCGATGCGATCCTGGAGTCGGTCTCAGCCCTGCTGCCGGCCGGGCGCGACGCGCTGACCCGCCCCTCCGGCGCCGCGGGATCGCCGCTCGCCCGCGAGACGGACCGGGCGCTGGCCACCGGGGAGGCGCTCTCCGCCGCGCTCTTCGCCCTGGGCCTGGAGGCGCAGGGCATCGCGGCACGCTCGTTCAGCGGGGCGGAGGCGGGCATCCGGACGGCGGCCGCGCACCTGGGGGCGGAGGTCCGCCGGGTCCTGCCACGCCGCCTGCGCGCCGCGCTGGCGGACGGGCTGGTGCCGGTGGTGGCCGGGTTCCAGGGCATCGGGACGCACGGTGAGCTGACGACGCTGGGCCGCGGCGGGACGGACCTGTCGGCCGTCGTGCTGGCGGTTGCGCTCCGCGCCGACCGCTGCGAGCTGTACAAGGACGTCGGGGGCGTGCTGGAGGCGGACCCGCACCTCGTGCCGGAGGCGCGTCACCTTCCGGCGGTGGACGCGCGGCAGCTCGAGCTGCTGGCCGAGCAGGGGGCGGAGGTGGTCCACCCGGTGGCCGTGCGTCGCGCCCGCCGGGGGCGCCTGGAGCTGGTGGTGCGGGCCCTGGACGACGACGCCCCGCGGACGGTCGTCCGCGCGTCGTCGCGCGACGACGGCGTGCTGATGCTGGCGGTGGAT
>JBOGSY010000342.1:0-2404 GCA_050691915.1 Candidatus Limnocylindria bacterium
GGCCGATACGGGCCTGTTTCCTGGCCGGAACCGGTCACCAGCTGGCGATTTCACGCTCGGCATGCCGAACTGAGGGGGTGTTCCCCTGCGCGCGGCGCTGGCTCGAGCGTGCTTCCGGCCCCGAATCGTCACCCACTGGCGGTATCGGCGACGAATCTGCACCACGAGGCCGATATGGGCCTGTTTCCTGGCCAGAACCGGTCACCAGCTGGCGATTTCGTCGAGAAACCAGGCGCGGGCATCGTTTCCTGGCCGATACCGCCAGCTGGTGGCGATTTCGTCGAGATTCCAGGCGTGGGCGCCGTTCCTGGCGTGTTCTGCCACCAGCTGGCGATTTCACGCCGACGTACCGAATGGAACGGGTGTTCACAAGTGGCGCGGGGCGTGGTATCATCGGTCCAGTCATTCGGATCCGTGGGGATGTCAGGTTTCGACAGGGCTCACGATCCGGGAACTGCAGGTCGAGGTCGCCCGCAGGCCTCGTTAAACCGCGGGCAAGCCAGCAACTGGCAATCGTCAAGTTGCTCTCGCTGCTTAGACAGTGAGCATTGACGTCGTCCCCCCTCCCCGGACGGCGAAGATGTCATCAGGGGAGGTGCGGCGTCGCCGACTCCGGTGAGCGGCGTCAAAGAGCCGAGAGGCACGCCGGATAGCGCGCGGAGCACCCCGCCGGTCGGGGGCCCGCAAGCGAAACGCCCATAGGCCGGATATACCTGTAGCACGTTCCCGGGGACTCGGTTCTGGACGGGGAGTTCGATTCTCCCCCATCTCCACCACTCCTTCCGCCTGGCCGGGCCACCCACGGCAGCCTTGGTTCCGGGGTTCGGTGCGCCCCCGCTGGAAGCCTTGACGCGGCTCGGGGTTCGGTGCGCCCGCCGGAAGTCGCCGGATAGCAACCGCATTCCTGTTAGGCGGCCCGGGGAACCGATCCGGCCGCCCCCACGCTCCGGCCGGGCGGGGAATTCTGTCCCGCACAGGCGTCTGCCTTGCCTAGCACCAACCGGGTTACTGTCTGGCAGTTCGCCGGCCCCGGGGTTCGGCTGGTTCGGCAGCTTTTGGCGCCACCTCGGGTCGGCCTGCAGGCTTCACCGAGCCCAAAGTGGCTAGGCACCCCTCACCGGCTGTGCTACCGTCGTGACGAGGCGGCACGCCCAGAGCGGAGCCGGGGGTCGCTAGATGCCGCCCGCACGGAGGCCGCAGGACTCATGGATTTCTCGAAGCTCAGCGCCAACGAGAAGCTAGCCATCTACGGAGCGACGGCCGTGGTGGTCCTCGGGCTGGTGAGCCAATGGGGGGAGACGTTCACCATCGCGATTCTGGCCGCCATTGCGCTGCTGGTGGTAGTGCTGCTTCCCTCCTTTGCACCGAATGTCAGCCTGCCGGGCTCGAAGGGTAGCCTGATGCTGGCCCTGGGCGGCATCGCCGCCGTCTTCGGTGTGCTGGAGGTGCTGCGCTGGATCACCTACATCTTCGACGACCTGCTCCGGGTGGGCACAATCTTCTTCCTGCTGGCCGTGGTGGGCGCACTGGTGGCCGCCTGGGCCAGCTGGCAGATCTTCCAGGCCGAAGGCGGCAAGTTCCAGATCGGCATGAGCAGCTCGCGAGGATCCGGAGCCGGGTCGACCGCACCCGGCGAGCCGATGTCGCCGCCGCCTGCCACACCCGCTCCCCCTCCGCAGGCAGAGCCGATGGCGCCGCCCGCGCCGGCCGCACCCATGGCGCCGCCCGCACCCATGGCGCCGCCCGCACCGGCCGCGCCGATGGAGGAGCCTGCCGCCGAGCCGGATGCCACGCCGGAGGACGAGCACCGGGCCTGAGTGCCGCGTCAGCGCGGGGCTCGGCCCGCGGGGATCTAGCCGCCGAGTGCGGAGCGTACGCGATCGACGAGCAGGTCGACCACCTCGACCTGCTCGTTCGGCGTCCTGGGCCTGGCGGCGACCAGCCGGCTCACGACGGCGTCGCCCGCGAGCCCATCGTCGATGGCGTCGACCGCCTCCGCCAGCAGGCGGCGGCGGGCCGGATCGCGCTCCGCGCCGGCCACATGGCGGACGAGGGCGGAGAGGTCCGCGTGGGTGGCCTCCAGCTCCGGCGGCGGGTCCTCGAACGCCTCCTCGAAGTAGGCGATCGCCAGGGCCAGCAGCAGGTCCGCATCGGCCGCCAGCAGCGTGACCCCGGCACCCCGGCCCACGGCCAGGCGGTAGCCGGCCTCATCGGCCTGGAAGCCGATCCAGTGGCCTCCGGGAACGATGCGCCCGATGGCGCACGGCCCGTCCATGGCGTCCAGCCCGGGTCTGCGTGGCGAACCGGCGGCCTAGGACTCCGTCTTGGGGGCGGGCAGGACCACGATCCGGCGGTTCGGCTCGACTCCGACGCTCTGGGTCCGGACCCTGGGGTTCTCGACCAG
>JBOGSY010000343.1:0-2400 GCA_050691915.1 Candidatus Limnocylindria bacterium
CCGCACGGCGATGGCTACCGTGAGGCCGACCTGGAGCACGCGGCGCCCCTGCCGCGGGCAGGCGACCTGGTGGAGTACATCGATGAGCGCGGCGCGACCCATCGCTACCGGGTGCGAGAGGTGGTCCACACCCTCCAGACGTCGGCAGCCAACCGGCCGGCGGTCGAGGATGGGCAGGCCTCGCCCCAGGCGCTGGCCCGGGTGGGCGAGGATGACGCCGCGGAGGCGCCGGGCGGGGCAGGCATCGTGCGCGCAGGCCTGCCCAGGGTCGTCCTGGAGGTGCTGGGCGAGGGCTGACGGCCAGCTGCCGCGGCGCCCACCGGGGCCGTCCGGTGGAACACGGCCGGCCGGCCGCTGGCGGTCCGCTGGCGCATGCGCCATGCCAACATGCGGTGAGCGGGTGCCGGGCCGTGGCGTGGCACGCGGGATGCATCTGCATCGGTCTTCGATGGCCCGATCGTCATTCGTTCATCTCAAGACCTGCAACCGATGCGGGCGCAGCGGATCCCACGCCTTCCGCCGCACCTCCGACGGGCTGCACGAGTGCACGACCACGACCGCGTGTCGGGCGAGGGTCAGGCGGAGCGCCGGCGTGCGGGGGGAGGGGCGTGGTCGCCTGCCGAAGCAGCCCTCTGCCTGGGCCACGGCACCGGGCGTCGCCTACGTCATCGGCCGGGACGCCTGCGGTCGCCAGACCATCGCGGAGAAGCTGCGCGAAGCGACCCCATTCGCGGTGGCGGTCGGGGAGCCGACCCGCGCCACGCTGAGCGCCCTTGGCTCGCGGAACGTGAAGCTCATCGCCATCGAGGCAAGCTGCCTGGAACCGGTGGGCTTCCGCAACGAGCTCAGCCTCCGTCGCCGGCAGCCACGGTTGGGCGCGGTGCCCGTGTACGTCTACCGGAACGGGGAGATGCCGGCGACGCTTGGCCTGCCAGCTGGGCGAGGCCAGCCGGATCGACGAGCGGCCGGACGCAGACCGCAGCCCCGAGCTCAACGCCTGACCCACGCCCTCCCGCGGTCCCGGTGTCGCGGCATGACCATCCTCGCAGCATGTGATGATGCCGGCAGAGGTAGATGCAGCATTGATGCCGGTGGCGAAGCGAGGATCGGGAAGCGGCCCGCTGGAGGTCCTGCGCGTCGCGCTGCTGCTGGGGCTGACCTCGTTCGGAGGCCCGGTCGCCCACTTGGGCTACTTTCGGCGGGAGTATGTCGAACGCCGGCGTTGGCTGGACGAGGCGGCGTTCGGCGATCTGCTGGCGCTGTGCCAGGCCCTTCCCGGACCGGCCAGCAGCCAGCTCGGCATCGCCATCGGGACCCGTCGCGCCGGGCCGCTGGGCGGCCTGGCCGCCTGGATCGGCTTCACGCTGCCGTCGGCCGTGATCCTGGTCGCGTTCGGGATGTTGGCCGGTTCGCTAGACCTGGCCGATGCCGGGTGGGTGCACGGCCTCAAGCTCGCCGCGGTCGCCGTCGTCGCCCATGCCGTCATCGGCATGGCAGGCAGCCTGGCGCCTGACCGGCCGCGCCGTGCGCTCGCGCTGGCCGCCGCGGCCGTGGCGCTCGCCTGGGGTGCGCCGCTTGCCCAGGTGGCGATCATCGTCGGCGGAGGGGTCCTGGGCCTCGCGCTGCTGAGCACCGGCGCCGTGCCGCGGGCGGCTGCGGCTCCGAGTCCCATCTCGCCGCGGGCCGGCGTTGCTGCGCTGGTCGCGTTCGCGATCCTGCTGGTGGGCCTTCCGCTGGCCAGCGCCGTCGACGGCCAACCAGTCGCCGTGTTCGAGTCCTACTATCGCTCGGGATCGCTGGTGTTCGGGGGCGGGCACGTGGTCCTGCCGCTGCTTCACGGCAGCGTGGTCGATCCGGGCTGGGTGACGGAGGACCGATTCCTGGCGGGCTACGGGGCGGCCCAGGCGGTCCCCGGGCCGCTCTTCAGCTTCGCCGCCTACCTGGGCACGGTCACCGACCGAGGGCCGAATGGCGTGGCGGGTGGATTGCTGGCCCTGGTCGCCATCTTCCTGCCCTCCTTCCTGCTCGTCTTCGGCGCGCTCCCGTTCTGGGACCGGCTGCAGGCCTCCGCTCGGTTCCGGCAGGCGCTGTCCGGCACCAGCGCGGCCGTGGTCGGCCTCCTGCTGGCGGCGCTCTACCGACCCGTGGCCACCGAGGCGCTCGGCGGGCCGGCCGACCTGGGGGTGGCGGCGGCCGGGTTGGGGCTGCTGCTCAGCGGCCGCGTGCCGCCGATCGTGGTGGTGGCGCTGGCCGCCGGCGCAGGCCAGCTCATGGGCTAGGACGCAGCTCCATGCGCCGCAGCAGCTGGGCGTTGGCCGCCACGATGATGGTCGACGCGCTCATGGCCACCGCCCCGATGCTCATCGGCAGCACGAAGCCTATGGGTGCCAGCACGCCGGC
>JBOGSY010000344.1:0-2387 GCA_050691915.1 Candidatus Limnocylindria bacterium
CCTGCCCATGCCGATCCTGTTCGTCTGCGAGGACAACGGGACCGGCATCAGCGTCCCGACCCCGGAGGGCTGGATCGCGGACACCTTCTCGCGGATGGCCCACCTGCGCTACGTGGCGGCCGCCGGCGAGATCGACCAGATCTGGGATGCGGCCTCGGACGCGGTGCACTACGTGCGCGGTGCACGGCAGCCGGCCTTCCTGCACCTGGAGACGGTGCGCCTGTGGGGGCACGCCGGCAGCGATGCCGAGCACGCCTATCGTTCGACGGCGGAGATCGCCGCCGCCGAGGCGCTGGACCCCCTCCTGCGCGCGGCTCGCCGGCTGGTGGAGGCCGGTGCCGCGCCGCCGGCCGAGCTGGCCGCCCTGCTGGCCGATACCCGGGAGCGGGTCATGGCCGCCGCCGAGGAGGCGGCCCATCGACCGCGGTTGCAGACCACCCAGGAGGTGGTCGCCCCCATGGCTCCCGATCACCCGGCGCGGGTCGCGGCGCGCGCCGGCTCTCCGCTCCAGCCGCCCGAGGACCGGCGCGCCGGGTTCGGCGGCCAGCTGCCGGAGGAGGCCACCCATCCCAACGCCCGGACGCTGGCGGGCAACCTCAACGCCGCCCTGGCCGACGAGCTGGCCCGCCGGCCGGAGCTGGTCGTCTTCGGCGAGGACGTGGCCCGCAAGGGGGGCGTCTACAACGTGACCAACGGCCTCCAGCGCCGGTTCGGGACCGGACGCGTGTTCGACACGCTGCTGGACGAGACCTCGATCCTGGGCATCGCCCAGGGCGCAGCCCACCTGGGCCTGCTGCCGGTGCCCGAGATCCAGTACCTGGCCTACCTGCACAACGCGCTCGACCAGATCCGCGGCGAGGCGGCCACGCTCCAGTTCTTCAGCTCCGGCCAGTTCCGCAACCCCATGGTCGTGCGCGTCCCGGGCCTGGCCTACCAGAAGGGCTTCGGCGGGCACTTCCACAACGACAACAGCGTCGGCGCCCTGCGCGACATCCCTGGCCTGGTGCTGGCGGTCCCGGCCCGCGGTGACGACGCGGCCCGCATGCTGCGCGGGGCGCTGGCCATGGCCGCCGAGGACGGCCGGGTGGTGGTCTTCCTTGAGCCGATCGCCCTCTACCACGAGAAGGACCTCGAGACCGATGGCGACGGAGGCTGGCTGTTCGACTACCCGCCGCCACCGGCGCACCTGCTGCCCGGCGAGGCGGGCGTCTACCAGCCCGATGGCGGCGGCGCCACGCCCGACCTGCTGCTGGTCAGCTACGCCAACGGCCTGCGCATCTCGCTGCAGGCCGCCCGCCGCCTTCGCTCTGAGCACGACCTGCGGGCGCGGGTGATCGACCTGCGCTGGCTCAACCCGCTCCCATTCGACGCCGTGCGCCACCACGCCGGCGAGGTGGGCAGCGTGCTGGTCGTCGACGAGTGCCGGCGCACCGGCGGCGGCGTGGCGGATGCCATCGTCGCCGACCTGGCGGAGGCGGGGGTCGGCCACCGGCTGCGATCGGTTCGCGCGTTCGACAGCTTCGTGCCGCTCGGGACGGCCACCTCCGCCGTGCTGGTCGGCGTCGACCAGGTCGTGGCCGCTGCGCTGGCCGCGGTGGCGGAGCGGGTCGCCGGATGAGCACCGCCCGCCGCCGGGCCGTCATCGTGTGCCCCGGTCGGGGGGCGTACACCGGGGCCTCCCTCGGTTCGCTGCCCGTCGATCACCCGCTGGTCGGCCGCGCCGAGGAGCTGCGATCCGGCTACGGCCTGGAGCCGCTGCTCGACCTGGACGGGGCCGACCGGTTCGACCCCGCGCGCCACCTGCGGCCGGCCAACGCCTCGCCGCTGATCCTGCTCGCCACGCTGCTCGACGTTGAGACCGCGGCAGCCGATCAACTCATGACCGCGGTGATCGGCAACTCGCTGGGCTGGTACACCGCGCTGGCGGTGGCGGGCGCTCTGCCCTTCGACGACGCCTTCCGGCTGGTGCAGGAGATGGCCCTCCTCCAGGAGGAGCCGATCCCCCACGGCGGCCCCGGGGGCCAGGTGATCTATCCCCTGGCCGACGCCAGCTGGCGGCCCGACCCCGCCCTGCACGCCTCGGTGGCGGAGGCCCTGGCGGACGGCGACGCCCTGGCCGGCGCGGTGCACGAGAGCATCGACCTCGGCGCCTACGCGGTGCTGGCCGGGGACGAGGCCGGGGTCGCCCGTCTGCTGGACCGCCTGCCGCCGGTGCGCCTGGGGGAGCGCCTCTTCCCGCTGCGGCTGGCGCTGCACGGTCCCTACCACACCCCGCTGGTCGAGCACGTGGCCGCCGAGGCCGGCCGGCGCCTGCGAGAGCTGGGCTGGCAGCGCCCGATCACCTCCCTGGTCGACGGCCGCGGCGTGCGCTGGACGCCGTGGTCGAC
>JBOGSY010000345.1:0-2377 GCA_050691915.1 Candidatus Limnocylindria bacterium
CGGCCTGGGCACGGCGGTCGTGCGGGGTTCCTGCAAGGACGGATAGCCTAACAGCCCGCACCAACCGGAGGTAGTCCCAGGACCGATGGCGTCGCCCGACCACGATCCGGCCGAGCTCCAGCGCCTGACGCGGCAGTACCGCGACTACGCGCGGCACGAGATGATGAGCCACGGCTCGCCCATCTACTCCGCGATCTGCAGCGGCCTGGCCGGCGACCCGCAGACCGGGAGCCTGGCGCTCTTCGCGCGGCCGGGGTTTGGAACGCCGCTCATCCTGCTGGCCGCCGTCCACCACCTCCTGCTCGACGGCGTGGGGCATCCGCTGGGCGCCTACTATCCCAGCGTCGCAGGCGAGGCCGCGCGGCCGATCGACGACGGCCTGTACCCCGCCTTCGCCGACCTGGTGGCCACCCATCGCGCGGCGGTGGAGGACCTGGTGGCAAGCCGCACGACCCAGACCAACGAGGCCGGACGGGCGGTCATCGTGGTCCCCGCCCTGGGGCTGATCGCAGCCGCGTCTGATGCCCCCATCGCCCTGCTGGAGGTTGGCGCCAGCGCGGGGCTGAACCTCAACCTGGACCGGTTCGGCTACGTCATCGGCGGGCGGGCGACCGGCGATCCGGCCTCACCCGTCCAGATCCGCGCCGAGGTCCGAGGCGAGCTGGCGCCGCCGGTGCCTGCCGCGGTGCCGCGCCCGAGCTGGCGTGCCGGACTGGACCTGAGCCCGCTCGACGTGCGCGATCCGGCCACGGTGGGCTGGCTGCGGGCCCTGGTCTGGCCGGAGCACGTCGACCGGATGGCGATCCTGGACGCGGCGGTCGGGGTCGCCCATGCCCATCCGCCACGGCTGGTGCGGGGCGACCTGGTCGACGACCTGCCGGCCCTGGCCGGCCAGGCACCGTCCGGTTCGCCGCTGGTCGTGACCGATACCTGGGTGCTGGCCTACGTGGAGCCCGCGCGGCGGCGGGCGTTCGTGGCCGGGCTGGGCGCCCTGGCCGCCGCCCGAGGCGCGCCGGTGTGGCTGGTCTCCTGCGAGTCGGAAGAGGTCCTGGCCAGCCTGGAGGTCGGCCTGGGGCAGGCGCCGGCGGATGACTCCGGCGGCCTGTCGACGCTGTCGCTGCATCGCTTCGCCCCCGGCCGGCAGGCGACCCATCGGCTGCTGGCGACGTGCCACGCCCACGGGCGCTGGCTGCGCTGGCTGGAGGCCGCCAGCGCGGCAGGGCCCGCGTAGAATCGGGCGACATGGAGCTCGAGGTGCGCTACCCGAACCTGCACGTCAGCCGCCACCCGCTGGTGGCCCACAAGCTCGCCATCCTACGCGACACCGGGACCAACCCGAAGAAGTTCCGCGAGCTGGTGCGCGAGCTGACCTGGCTGCTGGGCTACGAGGCGATGGCCGAGCTGGCGACCGCACCGCGCCCGGTGCAGACTCCCCTGGAGCCTGCGCAGGGGGCCCGGGTCGAGCCCAAGGTCGGCCTGGTGCCGGTGCTGCGTGCCGGGCTGGGGATGGTCGATGCCATGCTGGAGCTGATCCCCACCGCGGAGGTGTGGCACATCGGGCTCTACCGCGACGAGCGCACCCTCAAGCCGGTGGAGTACTACAACAAGCTGCCCGACGCGGCGACCGTCCAGGTCTGCCTGATCCTGGACCCCATGCTGGCCACCGGCGGCTCGGCTGCCGCGACGGTCGACATCCTGAAGGCGTGGGGCGCGCAGAACGTGAAGCAGGTCAGCCTGATCGCCGCGCCGGAGGGAGTCGCGACCCTGTCCGGCGCGCACCCGGACGTGGACATCCACGTCGCGGCGGTGGACCGGGCGCTGAACGAGCGCGGCTACATCGTGCCGGGGCTGGGTGACGCCGGTGACCGGCAGTTCGGGACCTTCGCCGGCCCGTCCTCGGAGCCCGGCCACGGGCCCAGCGACGAAACGGCCGAGGTCGTCCGCCGCCTGCAGCGCGACCTTGACCGGCCCCCGGCCTGATCCAGGCCCTCCCCCGTCCCAGGCCCCGTCCCGCTCCGTTTCTGAGGGATTTCGTCACCAGGTGGTGGTAACGGCCACGAAACGGCGGGTTGGGCGCACTTCCTGGCCGCAATCACCAGCTGGTGACCGATTCTGACCACGAAACCCCCCAAACGGGCTTCGGCGGGCCGAGATCTTGGCCGATACCGCCAGCCAGTGGCGAATCAGGCAGGAACCGGGCCGGGGTGGGCCTTCCTCCGCCGTTTCTGAGGGATTTCGTCACCAGGTGGTGGTGGCCTCAAGCAGTCAGCGCAACACGTCGGCCAGCGCTTCGCATGGTTTCATCCAGCCGAGGGTTTGTCGAGGTCGTTCGTTGAGCTCGGCCGCGACAGCGTCGAGCTGCTCCTGGGTCACGAGC
>JBOGSY010000346.1:0-2373 GCA_050691915.1 Candidatus Limnocylindria bacterium
GATCCGATCGGCGCGCACGGCGTGCCAACCTGCAGCCAGAGCCTCGGCGGCAGCGCCGGCAGCCGCGGCGGCCACCCGCCCGCCGAGGAGGATGAGGCCACCCAGCGGTCGCTCCACCACCCGCAGGCCACCGAAGCTGGCGAGCGCGGCGCCGGTCAGCGCCAGTGAGCCCAGCCCGTCCAGGACGAGCAGCGTCGTGTCGCCGCGCAGGGCGACGAACGCGGCCAGGACCAGGGCGGCGACCGGCAGCCACAGATCCGCGGCGCGCGGGCGACGCGGCGCGCGGGCCGGTGCCAGCCATCCCGCCGCCAGGATGGCGCCGATGGCGATGGGGAAGTTGATGCCCAGGCCCACGTCGAAGAAGAGGAGCTGGACCAGCAGACCGATGCCGGCTCCGGCGGCGAGGACCGGCACCACCCGGGGCAGCTCGCGGGCGGCCGGCGCCCGCTCCGCCGGGAGGGCGGTGGCGCCGTCCATCAGTGCTCGATGTCGATGACCAGCCGGAACGGGCCGGTCAGGGTGGTGACGCTCAGGCAGGAGCTCGAGGTGAGCCCGACGTACCAGGTGCTGATCGCCTCGAAGTCCCCGCCCTCGACCAGGTGCAGCAGGCGTGGGAACTCCGGCCGGAACTCGGTCGGCCCGGCGTAGGTCGGGTTCCCGTCCGGGCCCTGCCGGGTGCCGCCCTCCAGCCGGATCAGCCAGACGGCACTGCCCTCGACCTCGAGCGGCAGGCCGCTGCCGTCCTGCGTGAACGGCGGCTCGGCGCCGTCGACCGTGAAGCGGGGGATCCCCTCGCTGAACTCGAAGGCGATGCGGTCATACCCGTCGTGGGTGCCCACCCTGACGTCGGTGATCTGGGCCCGTGCCGTGGAGCCGACGCCGCTGACCGGCAGGGCGCAGGCGAAGCCGCCGGGCTCGGGGCTCGGAGCGTTGTCCCCCGAACCGTTCGGCGACCCGGCCGGCGACGCCGGCGCCGAGGCCTGCGGCGTGGCGCTCGGCAGCTCGCCGGTCGATCCAGCCGCGGACGGCGAGGAGGCGCCGCACCCGGCCACCAGCATCCCCAGCACCGCGACCAACAGGAGCCGGGTGGCGGGTGGGGTGCGCGGCGCGGTCCGCGGGTGTGGCGATGCGGTCACGGGGGCGGTTCCTCCTCAAGGTGGCGCCCGGCGGCACAGGCGCCGGGCGTTCCTTGATACGTCCCTCCCGGCCCGGTTGTTACGCGTCGTCCCCGGATGCCAGGCGCTGGCGCAGCAGGCGCCGCTCGCCCGGGTTGGTGGCCAGCGCCAGCGCCCGCTCGTTCGCGCGCCGCGCGTCGTCGTGGCGCCCCAGCCTGCGGAGGAGCTCGCCCCGCGCGGCGTGGAAGAGGTGGTATCCGGCCAGCCGCTCGGCCAGCGGATCGGTGGCCGCCAGCCCGGCGGCCGGCCCGGACCGCTCGGCCAGGGCCAGCGCCCGGTTCAGTGCGACCACCGGCGTCGGCTGGAGGGCCAGCAGCCGGTCGTACAGGGCCACGATCTCCTCCCAGTCGGTCTCCGCGTAGGTCGGAGCCGTGGCGTGGATCGCGACGATGGCGGCCTGGACCTGGTACGGGCCGCTGCGCCCCATGCGGAGGGCGCGCTCGACCTCGGCCACCGCCCCGGCGATGGCTCCCGCGTCCCAGCCGGCGCGGTCCTGGTCCGGCAGCAGGACCAGCGAGCCGTCGGAGGCGAACCGGGCGTCGGCGCGGGCCAGGTGGAGCCTCATCAGGGCCAGCAGGCCCAGCGCCTCCGGCTCGTCGGGCATGAGCCGCACCAGCAGCGAGGTCAGCCACTCCGCGTCGCGCGCCAGCTCCCGCCGCTCGGACGCCTCGCCGGCGGTGGCGAGGTAGCCCTCGTTGAAGATCAGGTACAGGACGGCCAGCACCTGGTCCAGGCGCTGCGGCAGCTCGGCCGGCTCCGGCACGCGGTACGGGATGGCGGCATCCCGGATCTTGCGCTTGGCGCGGACCAGGCGTTGGGCGATGGTCGCCTCCGACGCCAGGAAGGCGCGCGCCACCGCCTGCGTCTCCAGCCCGCCCACGGTGCGCAGGGTGAGCGCCACCTGGGCCTCGCGGCTCAGGGCCGGGTGGCAGCAGGTGAAGATGAGGCTCAGGCGGTCGTCGGCCCCCATCGGTCCACCGGTTGGCATGGAAGGCTCCATCTCGGAGGCCTGGGCGCCCAGCTGCGCCAGGCGCAGGCGGTACCTGGCATCGCGGCGCATCCGGTCCAGGGCTCGTCGCCGCGCGGTCGTCATCAGCCAGGCCCCGGGGCTGCGCGGGATGCCCTCGGACGGCCAGTGCTCCAGGGCGGCCACGGCGGCGTCCTGGACCAGCTCCTCGGCCAGGTCCCAGTCTCCCAG
>JBOGSY010000347.1:0-2350 GCA_050691915.1 Candidatus Limnocylindria bacterium
CCCCAGGCCATGCCGGCCCAGGCCATGGCTCCCAGCTCCAGCGGCCCGAGCCACGGCGGCGCGCCGGTCAGGGCCTGGGCGGCGGCGTACAGGACGGCCAGCCAGCTGCCCTCGGCCAGCACCTGGGCCGCGGGCAGGAGGACCCTAGCCGACCAGGACGAGCGCATCGGCATGCTCCAGGTCGGGGACCAGCACCCCGGTCGAGGTCGGGATCGCCGCGCGGCGGGCGACGGCGGCGTGGCGGGAGGCATCGGTCCCGCAGGCGACCATCTCGATCGCGTAGCCGGCCCGCGCCAGGCGGCGCAGGGCCGGAAGGTGGGGGCGCGGGTCCCGGGCGGTGAGGATCAGCAGGCTGGTGCCGGGCGGCACGCGACGGGGGAGCCAGGTGAGCAGCATCCGGAACGGTCCCGAGCTGACCGGACCAATCCGGGCCAGCAGGGCCCCGACCCGTGGCACCTGGCTGACCGACGCCTGCGGCGCCAGCCAGGCGAACCGCTGGGGCGTGCCGGTGAAGCTGGCCGCGGCGATGCCCACCGCGGCCCCGCCGTCGAGCAGCTGCCTGGCCAGCGACGCGGCCGCGATGCACAGGGACTCGAAGGCGGGCTCGTCCCAGGTCATCTCCCAGTGCGGTCCCTCGATCGTCTGCACGTCCAGGGCGATGACCACCTCGCGACCGCGGGCCGGCTCGTAGCGGCGGCTGACGGGGGTGCCCAGGCGGGCCGTGGCGCGCCAGTGCACGCGGCGCAGCGAATCGCCCGGCTGGAAGGGGCGGACGCCGCCGAAGAGGGCCGGGTCCACGTACAGGGAGCGCCGCGCCCGCCGGTCGCCGATGGGCGCCACCTCAGCCTGCCGGCGTCGCACCGGGACGGTGCGCGGTGCCACCACCAGGCTGGCCGGCAGCTCCAGCTGGTCGTTCACCGCGTCGCGACCCAGGATGTCGCGGACCCGGAGCCGGACCGGCCCGAACTCGTACACCCCGCGCCGCAGGTCGTCCAGGTGGAAGTGGCGGACGACCCGCTCGTACCAGCCCAGGGCCCAGGCGTTGTGCAGGATCCGGCGCCCCTGGACCTCGTTGTCGCGGTCCAGGCTGGGACGCTCGCGAACGGCGATCCCGTCGCCGACCAGGTCGTCCGCCGCCACCCAGGGCAGCGGCAGCGGCTTGCGGTTCCAGATGGTGACGTCCATGGTCACCGAGTCGCCGGCGACGGCGCGGGAGGCGCCCAGCCGCCGGCCGTACTCCACCCGCCGGATCCCGTAGCGGGTCCAGAGCCGGGTGAGCGACCCGTAGGCGAGCGTCACGGTCGCGACCAGCAGGAGGCCCGGGGCGTCGCCGGCGGCGGCGGCGATCACCATCACCCCGGCCAGGGCCACCCAGCCGCTCATCGGTCCGCCGGCGGCTCAGGCGTCCTGTGGGTCGTCGGCCAGGGGGACCGGGACGCGGTCCAGCACCGAGTCGACCACCCCGGCCACGGTCGCGCCGCGCAGCTCGCGGTCCACGTCCAGCAGCAGCCGGTGCTCCAGCACGGCGTGGGCGATGGTCCGCACGTCGTCGGGCAGGACGAAGTCGCGCCCGTCCAGCTGGGCCCAGGCCTGCGCGGCGCGGTAGAGCGCCACGCTGCTGCGCGGCGAGGCGCCCAGCCGCACGTCCTCGTGCTCGCGGGTCGCGCGCACCAGCGCCACCACGTAGCGCTCCATGTCGTCGGCGACCTTGACGGTGCGGGCCGCGGCCCGCAGCGCGGCCACGTCGCCAGGCTCGGCCGCGCCGGGCACGGCGTCCAGCGGCTCAGCGGCGGCCTGGTGGCGGCTGGCGATGCGCCGCTCGGCCGTTTCGTCCGGGTAGCCCATGGCGATCCGCAGCAGGAAGCGATCGAGCTGCGCCTCGGGCAGGGCGAAGGTCCCCTCCAGCTCGATCGGGTTCTGGGTCGCCAGCACCAGGAACGGGTCCGGCAGTGGGCGAGTGTGGCCCTCCGCGCTCACCTGCCGCTCCTGCATCGCCTCCAGCAGGGCGGACTGGGTGCGGGGCGTGGCGCGGTTGATCTCGTCCACCAGCAGGACGTTGGCGAAGACGGGGCCCGGGACGAACCGGAAGTCCCCGGCATCCAGGATGCTGGAGCCGGTGACGTCGGTGGGCAGCAGGTCGGGGGTGCCCTGGACGCGGGCGAAGGTGAGGCCCAATGAGCGCGCGAACGCCCGGGCCAGCAGCGTCTTGCCGACGCCGGGCACGTCCTCCAGCAGGGCGTGGCCCTCCGCCAGCAGGGCGGTGGCCAGCAGGCGCAGCGGCAGCTCGCCGCCAACCACCGCGGTCGCCACGGCCACCTGCACCGCGGCCATGAAGCCCGCGCCGCGCGCC
>JBOGSY010000348.1:0-2338 GCA_050691915.1 Candidatus Limnocylindria bacterium
GGCGTGAGCGGCGCGGGCGGTGTCGGTGCATGTGAGGTGTCGATCCCCCAAGGGTGGAAGGGTGCGGGATGAGTACGTTGGCTACCGTACGGTCAGCCCCCGGTCGCCGCCATGGCCCGATTGGGCCGGGGGGTACCGTCGACCGTACCCCTCGCGGGCAGGACCGATGCCCGGGCAGAGGCTCGATTGGCGGCTTGGGGCGCCGGGCGTCGGCCGACGGACTTCGACTAGCGGAAGGCCTCGTGGATGGCGGAAACCGCGAGCTCGCTGATGGCGGAGGTTGAGCCAACGATCAGGACCGACGGCGGGTTGAGCCGATACAGCTCGGCGGCGGTCGGGTCCGGCACCCAGTCGGTGCGGACCAGGAGCAGCGGAGCTCCCGCCCGCGCGGCCACCGGCACGGCGGCCAGCGCATCGGGAAAGGCGATGCCGGTGGCCACGAAGACCCTGGGGGCGCCGTCCGGGAACACGGCCGCGCTGACCTTGGCCGCCGTCGCGTAGCGGTCGGCGCCGGCCAGCCGGCTGACCTGCCCGCCTGAGGCGTACGGTCGTGCCGCCTGGAGCACGGCATCGCTCACCACGCCGGTGCCGCCGATGACCGTGATCTTGGCGGGTCCCAGGCGCGCCAGCTCGGCGGCGGTGGCCGCCGGCAGCTCGCCGCGCCTGACCAGCAGGACGGGACCGCCGCGCCTGGCGGCCAGCACCCCGGCGGCCAGCGCGTCGGGGTAATCGGCCCCGGTCACGAGGTAGGCCACGTCGGCGCCGCCCGGGAAGGCGCTGCGGCTGACCATGGCGGCCGTCTCGTAGCGGTCTGCACCGGCGAGGCGGCTGACCCCGCCGGAAGGCACGTGGGCCCGCGCGGCGGTGACCACCTGCGTGCCGACTGCGCTGGTCCCGCCCAGGACCACGATTCGCTCCGGGGCGAGACGGTTGAGCTCGGCCTCGGTGGCGGCCGGGATTTCGGTGCGGGTCACCAGCAGGATCGGCCCGCCGGCGCCGGCGGCCAGCCCTCCACCGGCCAGCGCGTCGGGGAACGAGGCTCCGGTGGCCAGGTAGGCCACGTCCGCGCCGTCGGGGAAGGCGTGCCGGCTGAGGGCCGCGGCGGTGGCGTAGCGGTCGGCTCCCGCCAGCCGCGTGTCGCGGCGCAGGAACTTGGCCACGATCACGTTCCACAGGTCCTGGCTGCCGGTGTCCATGCCCAGCGCCCAGATGCCGACACCCGCCATCTGCTTCTGTCGGACGAGGTCGTACTTCGCGCCCAGCGAGGCGGCGTCGTCGTAGTACATCTGCCGGTAGCCGTTGCTGGCGCTGTCCCACCAGACCGCCCAGGGCACCTTGCCGGCCGGGTCCCAGCGGCGCGGGAGGTCCCTCTCGGTGAGGAAGGACCTGGCTCCCACGTACGTCACCGAGCTGGAGCTGGCCGGCGACCGCACCGGGCTGTTCAGCCCGTTGCCGGTGGTGTTCCAGGCTCGCCCGTAGTAGGGCACCCCCCAGATGATCTTCGAGGGGTCCACCCCCAGCGACAGGTGGGCCGCCATCGCCTCGCTCACGTCCAGGATGTACGGGTTGGAGATGGGGGCCACGCCGCCGGCACGGGTCGAGCCGCTCCAGCTGAAGTCGTAGCCCATCACCATGATCTGGTCGGCGGCGCCCGGCGCCGTCAGCCCCACCAGATCGTAGCCGGTCGACCACGATGCGGCCCCGGCCATGGTGGCGACCGTCACGTAGGACCCTGCCCCCGCCGCGGCCAGCCCGGCCTTCACCTGGCGCACGAAGGCGGTGTAGGCGCCCCTCAGCGAGGTCGGCACCGGCTCGAAGTCCAGGTTCACGCCGTCGGCGCCGCGCGCCTTGAGCACGGAGGCCAGCTCGCCGATGAGCCGCTGCCGGTTGGCGGCGCTGTTGAGCAGCGTGGACATGGCGCTGTAATTGCCGTTCCAGGCCATCATCGTCACGGTCAGCACCACCTTCGCGCCGCGGTCGTGGGCCTTGCCGATCACCCCGGTCATGGCCGTCGAGGTCCAACCCGCCCAGCCGGCGGTCGGCTGGCCACCGGTGGTGCGCGCCAGCGTCCCGTCACCCCGCGCGGCGACCCCGAAGTAGGCGATGGTGGAGACCAGGTCGTAGCGCAGGGCGGCCAGGTCGGCCGCGCCGAGCTCCCAGTACGGCAGGTAGCCGAGCACCTCGCGGGTCAGCCCGTTCGCCACCCGGGCGGTGGTGCTGCTGGCCTCGAAGGTCGTCCCGTCGGCGCCCTGCGGGACGGCGGCGTCGGTCACCGGTGCGGCGGCGACCCGCGCATCGGCCACCAGGCCGTCCGGCAGCGGCGGCTGCTCCTCCAGCA
>JBOGSY010000349.1:0-2337 GCA_050691915.1 Candidatus Limnocylindria bacterium
CTGGTGGTGTCGTACGAGCCGTTTCATCGGTCCGGCCTGGCCACCGTCTGTCCCATCACCGCCGCCCGCGACACGGCCCGCTACCCGGGCGACGTGCCCATCCCGCGCGGCCACGGCGGGCAGACCAGGGATGGCGTGATCCTGACCAGCCAGGTGCGCACGATCTCGCTGCGGCGCGTGCGATCCGCGCCGGTGGGGGCCGTCCTGGATCCGAGCCTGCGCCGCGCGGTTCGCGGCGCGCTGGCCCACCACCTGGGGCTCGACATTCCGGCGCTGGCCGATGGAGCGGTCGCTCTCGCCGGTCGCGGCTGAGCCGGGTGGCGGCTGAGCCGGCTCCGGGACGGAAGCGCCTACACTCTGGTGGCCGTCCCGCAGGAAGGATCCGATGCGCCATTTCGAGATCGGTTTCGTCATCTACGCCGGCGAGGCCGGCGGCTCGCGGACCCTGGCGCGCTGGGAGGAGATCCGGGCGCTCGCGCTCCAGGCGGAGGCCATCGGCTTCGACACCATCTGGGCGCCCGACGAGCTGCTGTGGCGCTCCGCGCCCGACAAGGAGCGCGGCTTCTGGGACGGCGTGGCGATGATGGGCGCCCTGGCCGCGGTGACCTCGCGGATCAAGGTCGGCAGCTGGGTCATGTCCGCGCTGCACCGCAACCCGGGGATCGTGGCCAAGTGCGTCGAGACGCTCGACGAGATCAGCGGCGGTAGGTTCGTCTTCGGCCTGGGAGCGGGCCACGCGTGGCCGGGGCAGGCGACGGCCTTCGGGCTGCCGGAGGACAACATCTACGCGCGCTACGAGGAGGCGCTGCAGATCATCGTGCCGTTGCTGCGCGGCGGCCGGGCGGACTTCGCGGGGACGTGGCACACGGCTCGGGACCTGGTCCAGCGGCCGATGGGGCCGCGTCCGGGAGCGATCCCGATCATGATCGGCGGTCACGGGCCGAAGTCCATGCGCCACGCCGTGCAGCTGGCCGACATCTGGAGCTGCTACGCGGAGGGCCCGAGCGACCTGACCGATCTGGGCCCGCGGATCGCCGCCTTCGAGGAGGCCTGCGCCGAGCTGGGGCGGGATCCGGCCAGCATCGGCCGGTCGGCGGGAATCGAGGTGGCGCCGCTGGCGCGGACTGTTGACGCCGATGCGCCGGAAGGGGCGATCACGGGCTCCGCCCAGGAGATCGCCGACCGCTTCCGAGAGCTCCGGGCTGCCGGATTCACCCAGCTGGAGCTGGTGGTGGCACCGCAGACCGCGGCTGCCCTGGACGCCCTGGCGCCGGTCCTCCAGATCCTGGACGCCGGCTGAGGGCTCTCGTCATACAACCGGGAGGACCGATACCATCGACCGATGGCCACGCTGAACACCCGCAAGCGGACCGAGCTGCGCGACAGCGCATATGCCTACGTCGACTCGCGCGGCCGGCGACGGCTGCCGATCAACGACGAGGCGCACGTGCGCAACGCCCTGGCGCGATTCAACCAGGTGCAGTTCGAGGATGACGACGCCCGGGACCACGCTCGCCGCCGGCTGCTCCGGGCAGCCAAGAGGTACGGGATTGTGCCAATCGGCTTCATGGACAGCCAGCTGCGGGCACAGGGCCCGCGGAGCCTGCCGTCGGGCGCGGTCACCTTCCTGCTGACCGATATCGAGGACTCTACCGGCCTGGTCCGGGATCTGGGGGATGCATACGCATCGCTCCTGGCCGACACTCGCCGCCTCATCCGCGCCGCCGTGCGCCGGGTCGGCGGCCGCGAGGTCGACGCCAGGGCCGATGAATTCTTCGCAGTCTTCAAGCGGGCACCCAGCGCGGTGGCGACGGCGATCGCCATCCAGCGCGCCGTCCGCGACCACCAGTGGCCAGACCGAACTCGGGTGAGGCTGCGAATCGGCGTGCACAGCGGGCGCCCGACGCTCACCGACGCCGGCTACGTGGGGCTGGCGGTGCACGCCACCGCACGGGTCTGCGCGGCGGCGCACGGGGGCCAGGTCATCCTGTCGCGGGCCGCACTGCGGGCAGTGGCGGACGAGGCGGCGGAAGGGGTCACCTACCTCGAGCTCGGCAGCTACCGCCTGCGCGGCCTGCCGGGCCGCGAAACCCTCTACCAGCTGATGGTGACCGACCTGCCGGGCGTGTTCCCGCCGCCGGTCACCGAAGGGGGGTAGGCCGCGGCCCGCGGGGGCGATGGATCCCGACCCACATCATCCACGGACGGTTGTGTGGACAAACGGATCGCCCGCGGCTTCTGCCGCAGTCAGACCCCGGTTGTGCGGCCGCGCATCCGTGCGGTTGTGCTGCACGATTGCCATCGAGACTGGAGCTCCTCCGCCAGCGCAGGCGGTCA
>JBOGSY010000350.1:0-2328 GCA_050691915.1 Candidatus Limnocylindria bacterium
GCGAATCGGCCGCCATCAGGCTGCGTCGGCGAAGTGCCGGCGCAGGCGCTCCAGGCTGTCGGCGATGTCGCCTTCGGCCGCGCCGGCCACCATGCCCTCCATGGGCGCCATGAACATGCTCTCGGCGCGGATCTCCAGGGCGAAGCGCAGGTCCGTCTCGTCGCCCGCCGGCGCCAGGTCCAGCGTGGCCTGCACGCCGATCCCCGACAGCGAGCTGGCGAGGCCCAGGCGCCGGCCCTCCTGGTAGTCGGTCAGGGTCAGGTCCACCGCCAGCCGCTGGCCCATCAGCTCGCGCACGACCCGGGCGGTGGAGCCGACGCCCACCGGGTCGGGCGAGGTGCGCTCGGCGGCGGTGATTCCGGACTGCCAGCGTGGCAGGTTGGCGGGATCCGCCACGAAGGCGAACAGCCGGTCCGCGGTGGCGGGGATCCGGGCGGAGGATTCCACGCGACGCATGCCGCCACCCTAGCGGATCGGTCCGGGTCATGACCATCGGCCCATGCCGCGCGCCGCGGTCGCGGGTAGACTTCCGTTCCGGCGTCCCGAGCCAGGAACGCCCCGACGCATCCAACAGGGAGGGGATCCCGAGTGTTCCGCAGATTCGCGCCGAGCCTCGTGGTTGCCGCGCTGGTGCTCGCCGCCTGTGGCGGCGCGGGACCCGCGCTCAGCGACCCGGAGGAGATCATCACCCAGGGCATCGACGCCACCGGCGACCTGACCAGCTTCCACATCCTGCTGGAGGTGGACGGCACCTTCAGCGTGCCCGAGATGGGCGGCGACTTCAGCCTGGACGGCACCAGCCTGGAGGGGGACCTGGACCTGGAGAACGAGGCGGCGCAGCTCACCTTCGCCGTCCCGGCCATGCTGGGGCTCAGCGGCGAGGTGATACTGGCCGACGAGACCGCCTACCTGAAGACCTCCATGACCGGCGAGCTGTACTCGAAGGTGGACGCCCCGTCCGGCGAGATGGGCACCGTCACCGACCCGGACGTCGCCCTGGAGGAGGTTCGCACCTTCCTGGACGAGGAGGGCGTGGAGACCCAGAAGCTCGACGACGTCGACTGCGGGGATCGCACCTGCTACGCGGTCCGGATGACGATCCCGTCCGGGGTGCTGGCCGATGCCGGCGAGGAGGTGGACATGCTCCCCACCGACGCATTCGGCGAGGCGCTCACCCTGGACCTGTGGTTCGACCGCGAGAACCTGTGGCTGAGCCGGGTGAGCACCAGCGTCACCAGCGACGCGGTGGGCACCTTCAGCCTCACGCTGACCCTCTCCGCGTTCAACGAGGCGGTCGACGTGGCGCCTCCGCCGGACGACCAGGTCACCGACCAGCCGCCCATACTTCCGTTCTGAACGGACGGCGCGGCGCACGGCCGGCTGACCCGGCCTGACCGGGGGCGTGGCCGGCGCGCCAATCAGCGCGCCAGCAGCACCAGCAGGCCCAGGTTGAGCCCGAAGGAGCCCAGCACCACCGCCAGCCAGTAGGCCGCGGCGCGGGTGTGCCATTCTGCCGACCGTCCACGTCCTGATCCCATGGTGGCCATAGTGGAGGGAGCCGTGCTGGAGACGGTGGACTGGGGCGCGTCCGTGGCGGGCCGCGAGGCGGACTACGACGCCCGCTTCGGCCTCGTCCGCAGCCGCCTCCTGGGAATCTGTGCCGGCCTGGTCGGCGCCGACAGGGCGGAGGACGCCGTCCAGGACGCGTACCTGGCGGGGCGGGCCCGCTACGATCGGCTGCGAGATCTCCAGGCGTTCGAGGCCTGGGTCATCCGCATCGCCGTGAACCGCTGCATGGACGAGCATCGCCGGGACCGGCGCCTGGTCGAGATCAGCCCCCGGACCGACGGCCGTGCTGCGCCCGGCCGCGACGTGGGCCTGCGCGAGCTGGTGGAGCGGCTGCCGGCCCGGGAGCGGACGATCGTGGTGCTGCATTACGGGCATGGCTATCGGCTGGAGGAGATCGGGCTCCTGCTGCGCCTGTCGCATACCAACGTCCGCACCATCCTGAGCCGCGGGCGCCTGAGGCTGCTGCGCGGGCTCCGGGAGAGCACGCCATGACCGATTGCCGGCACGCCGCCGGGCTGGAGGCCCGCCTCGCCGCCGGCGAGGAGGAGTTCGACGATGCGCTGCGGCGATACCTCACGGACAACGCGCACCGGGTCGCCGTGCCCGCCGACGTCGAGCAAGCGTTCGCCGGGCTGCCGAAGGTGCTCCAGGTGCTCGGCGAGGCCGGGGCGCTCGACGAGCTGTCGTGACCGCCGGTCACTGCCGCCCGCGGACCACCCGGAACAACAAGTTGCGCCCGGACCGGCCGTTGTCCATCGC
>JBOGSY010000351.1:0-2302 GCA_050691915.1 Candidatus Limnocylindria bacterium
GTTCGACGACGACGAGTCGGTCTTCAACGCCATGCGCGCCGGCGCCCGCGGCTACCTCCTGAAGGATGCGGGAGGCCAGGACCTCGCCCAGGCCATCGCCACCGTGGGCCGGGGCGGGGCCGTCTTTGGCCCCGGGGTGGCCCGGCGGCTGGTCGCCTTCTTCGCGCCGCGCTCGGGAGCGACGCGCCCGACACCGTTCCCCGAGCTCACCGACCGCGAGCGCGAGGTGCTCGACCACATCGCCCGCGGCGAGAGCAACGGCGCCATCGCCGCACGCCTGGGAATCACGACCAAGACCGTCCGCAACTACGCCAGCACGATCTTCGACAAGCTGATGGTCGCCAGCCGCGCGCAGGCAATCGTGCGGGCCCGCGACGCCGGGATGGGTGAGGCGCTGGAGCGTCGCGCGCAGCCGAGCCAATAGAAGTTCCCGCCTGACCGGGACCGGCGTCCCGTGACACCGGGTCGCGCTCGCGGCGATGGTGGCGGTCATGAGCGCCAGCGACCTCGTTCCACGCACGGCGCGGGTGGCCTATGCCGCCCTGGCCTGGGTCTTCGTGGCCTGCCTGGTGATTCAGCTGTTCCTGGTGGGCCTGGACATCTTCGAGGTGACGCCGGACTCGGAGCTGCACCGCGACTTCGCCTACCTGTACGGCTGGCTGGCCCCGTTGCTGGTGCTGCTGGCTGTGGCCGGCAAGCTCCCGGCAGGTCGGCAGGCTCTCACCGTGGCCCTCCTCGTCCTGTTTGCGCTCCAGACCTACCTGCCGACCCTCGCCCCCGAGGCCCCGCTGCTGGCGGCCACGCACGCCGTGAATGCGCTGGCGCTCTGGTGGCTGGCGGTTGTCCTGGCGATGGCCTCGCGATCCGAGCTCGTATCCCTCACCACCAACGGAGGTCAATGACGTGCTGATCTGGCGCTACATCTTCGTGGCCACGGCGGCCCTGTTCGTCGCCGCCGTCGTCGTCCAGGTCTTCCTGGCCGGGGTCGGCCTGTTCGGCGCGGGCGAGATGACGACCCATGTCGAATTTGGCTACCTGGTGGCCACGCTTCCGCTGCTTCCGCTGCTCCTGGCCTGGCCGGCCCGGGTCGGAGGTCGAACCGCTGCGCTGTGCGCGGCCAGCCTGCTGGCGGCCCAGGTCCAGACCTTCCTGCCGCTGGCGCGCGATTCGGCGCCGATGGTGGCGGCGCTGCACCCGGTCAACGCACTGGTTGTCTTTGGCCTCGGCCTGCTGGTGGCCCGTCGCGGGCTGGCACTGCTGCGCTCGGGTGACGCAGCGCCGGCCACGGCCGCAGCGCACACCACCCAGCGAGCGTGAGGAGGCGCGCCATGAACTGGTATCCATGGCTGGTGCTCCTGCACGTGCTGGGTGGCTTCGGATTCGTGCTGGCCCACGGCGTCTCGATGGTCGTGGCCGTCCGGCTCCGCTCCGAGCGTGACCCGGCGCGGGTGACCGCGCTGCTGGACGTCTCCGGCTTCAGCCTGTCGATCCTGTACCTCGCGCTGCTGGTGCTGCTGGCGGCCGGGATCGCCGCGGGCTTCGTGGGCGCCCACTGGGACCGGCTCTGGATCTGGACGGCGCTGGGCCTGTTGGTGGTCGTCACGGTGATGATGTACGTCTTCGCCTCTCCGTACTACGGCAATCTCCGCCGCGCCGTGGGCCAGAAGACCTACGGCATGCCCAAAGATGCCCCCGAGCCTGCGCCCCTGCCCGAGACCGAGCTCGCGGCGCTGCTCGACACGTCCCGTCCCTACTGGCTGGCAGCCGGGGGCGGGATTGGCCTGCTGACGATCATCGGTCTCATGGTCCTCAAGCCGTTCTGATCCGCGGCTCTCGAACAAGACGGAGGTAGCTCATGTCCCTTTCACGACGACTCGCACTCTCGGTGGCGCTCGGTGCGACGCTGGCCCTGGGTGCCGCCCTGCCGGCGCAGGCCGCCATCCATGAGATCGTCGCCTCGTGGTGCTCCGGCGCCGACCAGGGGGCCGTCCTGGACCCGCCGGGCCAGACCCGATTCGGCTCGCAGTCCTTCCTGCGCGCCCTGCAGGCCAGCGGCGTCTACGACGTGCAGTTCGGCATTGTCCCCGCCGGTCAGCCGGCGCCGTTCCCGGGCACGACTCCGGTGACCGTTGAGGTCGATGCCAGCCGGCCCAACGCAAAGGTCGACGCGGTGGGCGGCTACTTCGTCTTCCCGGTGACGGAAGGTGGGGTCAGTCTGACCGTGTACCTGTCGGCGGTCGTCCCTGATCACCCTGCGTTCGCTCACTGCCCCAACTTCCCGACCTTCTGAACCGCTGGAGGG
>JBOGSY010000352.1:0-2290 GCA_050691915.1 Candidatus Limnocylindria bacterium
GAGCCGATCCTGCCCGTCCCGCTCGACGCGCCGGGCGCCGGCCTGCTGCGGATGACGACCGACGACGAGTCGACCCGGCTGGCGCGGGAGCTGCGCGGCACGATCGAGGAGCTGCTCCAGGCGCGCCGCACGGTCGAGCTGCAGCGGGTCGAGATCGGACGGGCGGCGACCGTCGATCCTCTGACCGGCGTCGCCACCCGGCGCGCCGTCCTCGAGCGGCTGGCCATCGAGGCGGCCGAGGCGCGGCGCTACACCCACCCGGTGGCCATCGTGCTCGTCGACGTCGACGGGTTCGGCCAGCTCAACCACCAGCACGGCCTGGCCGTCGGCGACGCCGTGCTGCGCGAGCTGGCGCTTCGGATGCGCCTCCGGATCCGCGCCGCGGACGCGCTCGGGCGGCTGGGCGGCGACAGCTTCCTGGCCATCCTGCCCCACACCGACGAGCGTGGCGCGGCAGTCTTCGCCGATGCCCTCCGCCGCCGCCTCACCGGTCGCTCAGTGGAGACCGAGGCCGGCGAGCTGGCGGTCGCCGTCTCGATCGGGGTGGCGTTCATCCGGCCCGGGATGGACCTCAGCGAGGAGGAGCTGCTCACCGCCGCCGACGAGGCGCTCGCCTCGGCCCGCGCAGCCGGCGGCAACCGCATCGCCTTCGACCGGGCGCACGGCCTCATCCGGCTGGAGGAGCACCGCGCGGACAGCCCGGGAGCTTAGGATTTCCGGCATCTCACTCCTGAGCGGGATGACCGGGAAGCACTGGATTGCGGCGGGGCTCATTGCGCTGGGATTGGTGGCGCTGCTGGTGGCGCCGCAGGCGCAGTCGTGCGTCAGGGACGGCGACGCGACGGTCTGCGAGACGGGCGGCATCGTCATCCTCAACCTGGTTGGGACGGTCCTGGCGTCAGCGGGAGTCGCCGTCCTGCTGACCGCCGCCGCGCATGGCCGTCGGAATCGCTGGTGACCGAACGCGGGTGGCGCCCGAAACCGGGAGATATACACAACATATCCACGACGGGCTCGTCGGACCCCTACATGTTGTGGATAAGGGGCTGCATCGGGCGACCCCCGGTGCTATCCTCGCTGGCACCCATGCCAACCGCGCCCGACCTGTCCGCCAGGCTCATCTTCCCCACCAAGGAGATCGTGGAGGAGTACTACCTCCCGATCATCTACACCGCCTGCCGGACCTGCTACTCGGAGCTGCTGCCCGACCAGATCTGGGACAAGGCGGTCAGCCGCCAAGTGGCCGACGAGAAGCAGCAGAGCCTGGTGCGCAAGGTCATGGAGTCCGGGCACGGCTCGACCATCGAGCATGTCAACTTCACCTTTGCGATCTCAGGCGTGACGCGCACCCTCAGCCACCAGCTGGTGCGGCACCGCGCCGGCACCGCCTTCGACCAGCAGTCGCAGCGCTACGTCAGCTTCAAGAAGCGCGACAACTACACCATCCCCGACTCGATCACCAAGGGTGACCTGCCGGACGAGCTGGCCGGCCGCTTCCAGCAGGCGATCGACGACAACCTGGAGCTGTACGGTCAGCTGCTGCAGGCCGAGGTGCCGGCCGAGGACGCGCGCTTCATCTTCCCCAACGCCATGCAGACCAACCTGATCATGACGGTCAACCTCCGCCAGCTGATCCACATGTCGGGGCTGCGCCTGTGCACCATGGCCCAGTGGGAGATCCGCCAGCTGTTCAAGCAGATCCGCCACGAGATCTTCCGCGTGTCGCCCTTCTTCGGCAGCTTCCTGGCACCCAAGTGCGTGCCGCTCGGCTACTGCGACGAGATGGGCAACCGCGACGAGCACTGCCGCATCCGCCCGCACCGCGACACGGTGATGGCGGTCTGGGAAGCCTATCGAGGCGGCGACCTGGCGGAGACCAGCGGCCCGATCGTCCCGGAGAGCTCCCCCTTCCGCCCCCGACCCAGGCGCGTGCCCGTGCCGGTCGCCGCCGGCGAGACCGCCACCGAGACGATGCCGGAGCGCCGCGGCGAGCCGCCGCAGGCGGCCATCGGCCAGGCCGGAGGCTCGGACCGAGTCTGATCCGGCTCGCCCGGCCGCGCTACCGTAGCACCGTGCGTGCGAGGGGCCGACCGGCATGAGCGTCCAGGGGCAGCGGCCCGGGGACCGCCGGGTGCGCGTGGCCCGGACCCGGCCGGAGCAGGTCGCGCTCGTCCCGCTGCGCCGGGCGCGTGCGCCCCTGTCGCCGGCCAAGAGCCTGGTCCTGGGCTTTGCGATCCTGATCTCCGTCGGCACGCTGCTGCTCTCCACCCCGCTCGCCACCGCCAGCGGG
>JBOGSY010000353.1:0-2290 GCA_050691915.1 Candidatus Limnocylindria bacterium
GCCTGGTCCCCTCGCTGCGCGCGGCCGAGGCGCGCGGCCGGGGAGGAGCCGAGGCCGTGGGCCAGGCGGCCCTGCACCTGGTGGCCGTCGCCCAGGTCGGCACCGCGGTGGCCCTGCTGCGGCTGCCGGGGATCGTGGGCGCCGCCCTGGTGGCCCTTGCCTTCCACGCCTGGAGCGGGGCGGCCGAGGCGATCGACGGGGGTACCTCGCTGCGTGCCGTGGTGCTGGAGTTCGGCGCGCTCGCCCTGCTGGGCCTGGTGGTGGCACTGCTCCTGCATGGCGGATGACGGCGTCGCCCCGGCCGCGTTGACACCCCAATCGGCCAGTGCTACAACAAGGCGCCCTCGGAGGCGGTTGTCCCGTTTCGAGGCATCCCGTGAGCGTGAAAGGCCCGCAAAGTGCGGGGACGTGGCGTACATCATGACGCTGAGTGACACCGAGACAACCATCCGCCAGCGACGCCAGCTGGCGGAATCGGCCATCGTCCATGCGACGCGCGGCGAATGGTCGGAGGCCGTGGACGCCAACCGCCAGCTGCTCGAGCTGGGACCGGATACGGACGCCTACAACCGGCTGGGCAAGGCGCTCGCCGAGCTCGGCCGTCACGTGGAGGCCCTGGAGGCCTACGAGAGCGCCCTGGCGCGCGACGCCACCAACCGGATCGCGGAGCGCAACGTCGCCCGGCTGCGGGTCCTGGTGGGTGGCAAGGCAGCCGCCCAGGAGAACGGCAAGACCGGGAAGGCATCGGCCGCGCACTTCATCGAGGAGATGGGAAAGACCGGCCATGCCCGCCTGATCAATCTGGCGCCCGCGCGGCAGCTGGCCTCGCTCTCGCCCGGCGACGCGGTGGAGCTGGACCTGGATGGCGAGCTTCTCCAGGCGCGCGTGGGCGGCGCCACTGTCGGCCAGGTGGAGCCACGGGTCGGTGCCCGGCTGGCCAAGCTGATCCGGGGCGGCAACCGCTACGAGGCCGCCTTCTCGGTCCTTGATCGCGACGAGGCCCGGATCATCATCCGCGAGGTCTTCTCCCACCCGGACAACTTCGGAAAGGTCTCGTTCCCAGGAAGCGTGGCCGGCCGGGCGAGTGACGTCAGGCCGTACATGAAGGGCACCGCGCTCCGCTACGATGACGATGAGGAGAGCGAGGAGCTCGACGAGGAGCAGGAGGAGGTCGAGGAGCTCGACACCAGCCTGCCCGAGTTCTCGGCCGAGCCCGAGCTCGAAGAGGAGCTGATCGAGGAAACCTAGGAGGCCCAATTGGGCGAGGCCGGACGGAAGCGACTCGACCACGTCGTCCTTCCCCGCCGCCTCCCCGGGCTGGCGCTGCTGGAGCGCTACTTTCCCTCGCCGGCCGACAACCAGCTCGACGCCGAGCTGACCGCCTTCGCCCGGCCCGGCGACACCGTGCTCGACCCGTGGGCCGGAACCGGGTGGACCGCACGCCGCGCGATCGCCCACGGCATGCGGGCGGTGGCCGCCGACCCCAGCCCGTTCGCGCAGCTGGCCGGGCAGGCCTTCCTGCTGGCCCCCGACGCGGGCGCCATCGACGCCGCCTTCGCGCAGCTCTCCGCCTCGCGCAGGGTGGACGTCCCGCTCCACCAGCACCTGGAGGAGCTCTACGCGACTCATTGCGCCGCCTGTCGCCGTCCGGTGGTGGGCGAGCAGTTCATCTGGCCGCGGGATGCGGATGCCCCGGCTCGCAAGGTCTACCGCTGCCCGAGCTGCGACCTGTCGGTCGGGGGGCCGGAGGAGCGGGTGGCGCCGGTCGATGAACACGACCTGGCCAAGCTGGGAATCGATCGGCCTTCGGTGGCGCCGCCCGACCTGGATGCCGACCCCTCGGTCGAGGCCGAGGACGACCTGCCGGCGGCGCCGGTGGGGCTCACCGGAGACCCGCTCGCCGATGACGACCCGGCCGCGCCGCTGGGCGAGGCGGGAGAGCCGCCCCCGCCGCCCGCGCTGGAGGCCGACCCACCCACCGCGCCGGCCCTCGACGGGCCGCGCTTCGCCTCCACCGTGCGGCCCGACCCAGCCGCGCCGCAGGCGGCCACCGACGTCCGCAAGGGCCTGCACTACCAGCAGCTGCGGGACCGCTTTCCGGTCCTGGATGGGCGCAGCGAGCTGGTGGACGAGGTCCTGGACCTGTACACCCCGCGCAACCTGTACGCGCTCCAGACCATCGCCAACAAGATCGACGCCGAGTTTCGGGACCCGGCCATCGCAGCCGCCTTCCGCCTGGCCCTGGCCAGCTGTCTGCTGCCGTCGAGCCGCCTGAACGGCTATCCGGGCC
>JBOGSY010000354.1:0-2283 GCA_050691915.1 Candidatus Limnocylindria bacterium
GGGCACGGCGGCGCGCACGTTGCGGCGGTCGCCGTCGTCAACCTATAATCGCCCGGGCCCGCCGCCGTGAGCGGCGTGTTTGGTGTCTGCGGCTCCCGCGCGCACATGCGCCCCGCGGATGCGCAGGCGCCCGAGCGAAAGGATCAACCGGCCAAAGCATGACTTGGCGCCGCATCGCCCCGTGGGTGATCCTGGTCACCCTCCTCCTGGCGATCTTCATCGACCTTCCCCGCAAGACGCTCGGGCTCGAGTGGCTGCCCTCCAGCCTGCTGGGCCGCGAGCTGAAGACGGTGCTTGGCCTGGACCTGCAGGGTGGGATCCGGGTCACCCTGGCCGTCGAGCCGCTTCCGGGCCAGGAGGTCTCCGACGAGCAGCTGCAGACGGCGCGCGACATCATCGAGCGGCGGGTGGGCGGCATCGGAGTCAGCGAGCCGCAGGTCCGGACCGAGGTGAGCGGCGGGCAGCGTCGGATCGTGGTGGAGGTCCCCGGCGTCGAGAACGAAGAGCAGGTGCGCGAGCTCGTGGGCTCCACCGGGCAGCTGCAGTTCATCGATCCGCGGGGCCAGGCGCTCCAGGAGAACCAGAACGTCCGCGAACTGATCGCCAACGGTAGCGTGGGGGTCCTGTTCGACGGCGGCAGCATCGACCCGGGCAGCGTGGCGCCGGACTCGCAGTCCGGCGAGCTGGGGGTGGTTTTCAACCTGCGCAGCCCCGCCTCGGACACGTGGTGCACGTTCACGACCGCCAACACCGGGCGACCCGGTCCCATCGCCCTGGACGGGGTGGTGATCACCGCCCCCAGCATCCGCGGAGCGATCTGCGGCGGCACGACCCTCATCACCGTCGGCACCGGCGAGGCCGCCGCGCAGGAGCAGGTCAACCTCTACAACACCCTTCGCTTCGGCGCCCTGCCCGTCTCGCTGGAAGAGGTCGGCATCGATCGGGTGGAGCCGACGCTGGGGGCCGGGTTCCTGGCACAGGCCCTGGCGGCCGGAGGCATCGGTCTCCTGCTGGTCATGATCTTCATGATCGCCTTCTACCGGATGCCGGGTGTGCTGGCGGCGGGTGCGCTGATCTTCTACACCCTGGTGGTGTACGCGATCTTCCGCCTGGTCGGAGTCACCCTGACACTGGCCGGGGTGGCCGCCTTCATCCTGTCGATCGGCATGGCGGTGGACGCCAACATCCTGATCTTCGAGCGGATGAAGGAGGAGATCCGGGCCGGCAAGACGCTGGTGCCGGCCATCGAGGCCGGGTTCAACCGCGCCTGGTCGAGCATCCTTGACTCGAACGTCAGCTCCATCCTGGTCGCCGCCTGGCTGTACTGGCAGGGGACCACGGTGGTGCGCGGCTTTGCGCTGGTGCTGATCATCGGCGTCGCCATCTCGATGTTCAGCGCGGTGACCGTGACGCGCACGGTGCTGCGCTACGTGGTGCGGACCGACTGGGGCCGGCGCCTCGAGCTCTACCACGTGGAGCGCTAGGCCGATGTACGACATCGTCGGCAAGCGACGCTGGTACTTCCTGTTCAGCGCGTTGATCACCGTCCCGGGCCTGGTCTTCATCGCGCTGGGCGGGCTGAAGCCGTCCGTCGACTTCACCGGGGGCACGGTCTGGCAGGTCCGTTATGCCGATGCGCCCACCGCGGTGGAGGTCCAGGCCGCCCTGGTCGAGCTGGGCCACCCGGAGGCCAGCGTCCGCGAGCTGGATGACGGATACCTGGAGATCCGCACCAACCCGATCGGCCTGCTGCCACCCCAGACGCCCATCCCCAGCGTCTCGTTGGCTCCCAGCCTGAGTGCCTCTCCCACCGCATCGCCCTCGCCCAGCCCGACCCCGGCCGAGACCCCGGACGGGTCGCCGATTCCGACCGACGTGACCCCGACGCCCACGCCCACCGCCAGCCCAAGCCCAACGCCGACGGCGACCGCAAGCCCCACCGCGTCGCCCACGGCGACGCCGAGCCCCACGCCCCAGCCGGTGGTGGCGGGGACCGAGTTCGCCGACGTCCAGGAGGCGCTGGTCGCCAGGTTCGGCGAGGCTGAGGACGGCCGGCCGCGGAGCGTCACGACGGTGGGTCCGCTCATCGGCTCGGAGCTCATCCGGACCTCGATCATCCTGATCGTGGTCGGCGAGCTCTTCATCCTGGGCTACCTATGGATTCGCTTCGGCTTCCGCTTCGGCACGGCGGCGATCGTGGCCCTGCTGCACGACGTGATCGTGGTGGTGGGCATCTTCGCCATCCTGGGCTACTTCTTCGAGGTCGAGTTCGATGCGCTGTTC
>JBOGSY010000355.1:0-2280 GCA_050691915.1 Candidatus Limnocylindria bacterium
GCACGTAGGTGGGCCGGGACCTCGCCATCGACCTGGGGACGGCGAACACCCTGGTCTACTCCCGGGACCGGGGCATCGTGCTCAACGAGCCCACGGTCATCGCCCTCAACGAGAAGACCCAGGAAGTGCTGGCCATGGGCCACGACGCCTGGCAGATGATCGGGCGCACGCCGGGCTACATCGTGGCCGTCCGCCCCCTGCGCAAGGGCGCCATCACCGACTTCGACATCACCCAGCGCATGATCCGCCTGCTGCTCAAGCGGGCCGGCGTCAACCGCTTCAACCGGCCCCGGGTGCTCATCTGCGTGCCGTCGGCCATCACCGAGGTGGAGCGCCGGGCGGTGGAGGAGGCGGCCCGGCGGGCGGGCGCCGCCGACCCCTACCTCATCCACCAGCCCATGGCCGCCGCCATCGGGGCGGGCCTGCCCATCAACGAGCCGCTGGGCAACATGATCGTGGACGTGGGGGGCGGCACCACCGAGACGGCGGTCATCTCCCTGGGGGGGATCGTCGCCCTCCAGGCCATCCGGGTGGGCAGCTTCGACATCGACGCGTCGATCCAGACCTACGTCCGGCGGGACTACGGGATGGCCATCGGCGAGCGGACGGCCGAGGAGATCAAGCTGGCCATCGGCAGCGCCTACCCGGTCGACGACTCGGTGAAGGCCGAGGTCCGCGGGCGGGACCTGATGACCGGCCTGCCCAAGACGGTGATCCTGTCCCCCGACGAGGTCCGGGCCGCCATCGACGAGCAGGTGAGCGCCATCGTCGACTCGGTCGTGCAGTGCCTGGGCCAGGCGCCGCCCGAGCTGGCCCAGGACCTCATCGGCCAGGGCATCCACCTGGTGGGCGGCGGCGGGATGCTGCGGGGGCTGGACCGCCGCCTCGAGGAGGAGACCGCCATCCCCGTGCACCTGGTCGACGCGCCGCTGGAGTGCGTCGTGCTGGGCGCCGGTCGCTGCCTGGAGGCCTTCGAGTCCCTCAAGGTCATGTTCATGGGCGCCGACCGGTGATGTCGCCGCCGCCCTTCTGGTATCGGAACGGGACCCTGCAGGATCCCATTCCGATACCAGAGCGCCCGTCGCCGCCGCTGGGCTCGCACCGGTAGCCTCCGGCTCGGTGACGGCTCGGGACCTGCTGGCGGCGGCGTCGGCGGCGCTGGTCGGTGAGCGCCGCCAGCTCACGCCCGAGGAGCTCGCGGCGCTGGCCGCCCTGCCGCCGGCGGCGGTGCCTTCGCTGGCCGCGGTGGCGCACGAGGTGCGACTGGCGTGGTGCGGGCCCGAGGTGGAGGTGGAGGGCATCTTGTCGGCCCGGACCGGCGGGTGCCCCGAGGACTGCTCGTTCTGCAGCCAGTCGGCCCGCTTCGACTCGCCGGTGCTGGCCACCCCCTTCCTCGACACGGCCGACGTGCTGGCCGCCGCCCGGGAGACCGCCGCCCTCGGCGCGTCGGAGTTCTGCCTGGTGCTGGCCGTGCGCGGCCCCGACGAGCGCACCCTGCGCCGGCTGGAGGCGCTGGTCCCCCTGGTGCGGGCGGAGACGGGCCTGAACGTGGCGGTCAGCGCCGGCATCCTCGAGCGCGACCAGGCCGCCCGGCTGGCCGCCGCCGGGACCCACCGCTACAACCACAACCTGGAGACGGCCCGCTCGTTCTTCGCCTCCGTCGTCACCACCCACACCTGGCAGGAGCGGTTCGCCACCTGCCGGCTGGTGCGCCAGACGGGGATGGAGCTGTGCTGCGGCGTCCTGCTCGGGATGGGGGAGAGCGACGAGCAGCGCCTGGAGCTGGTGGGCCAGCTCCGTGAGGTGGGCCCGGCCGAGGTGCCGGTCAACTTCCTCAACCCGCGGCCCGGCACTCCCCTGGCCGGCCGCGCCGCCATGGAGCCGCTGGAGGCCATCCGCTGGATCGCCCTGTTCCGGCTGGCACTGCCGGGGGTGATCCTGCGCTACGCCGGGGGCCGCGAGGTCACCCTGCGCCAGCTGCAGGCCATGGGGATGACGGCCGGCATCAACGCCCTCATCGTGGGCAACTACCTCACCACCCTGGGGCGCCCGCCGGCCGACGACCTGGCCATGCTCGCCGACCTCGGCATGCCCGTGGGCGTGCTGTCCAAGGTGCTGTGACGAGAATCGCCTCGCAAGCAGAGCTTGCTCGGCGAGCTGGCGGTGCTGCGGCCGGCCGGTGGAGCCGGCCGGCCTCCGCCCTTCCCTTGCTCGCCCCGCCGGGGGCGGTCGGGAACCTGTGACGAGGGCCGGCTCGCAGCCGGAGGCTCCGGCCCCAGC
>JBOGSY010000356.1:0-2278 GCA_050691915.1 Candidatus Limnocylindria bacterium
CGGCGGGGGCGTGCTGGTCCAGACCTTCGACAACCTGGAGGAGGACCGCGACAAGCTGCAGCCCGTGACCCAGCGCCGTCCGACGCTGGAGGAGCTGACCGATCTCCTCTTCGCCTGGCGAGCGGTGCGGCACGTGAAGTCGAACGCGGTCGTGCTGGCCAAGAAGCACGCCATGATCGGCATGGGCGCCGGCCAGCCCTCGCGCGTGGTCAGCGTCGAGGTGGCGCTGCGCAAGGCCGGCGAGCGTGCACCCCTCTCCGTCATGGCCTCGGACGCCTACTTCCCGTTCCCCGACGGCATCCAGATTGCGGCACAGGCCGGCGTGACGGCAATCATCCAGCCCGGGGGCAGCATCCGCGACGAGATGGCGATCGAGGTCGCCGACCGTCACCACATGGCGATGGTCTTCACCGGCCGTCGTCACTTCAAGCACTAGACCGATGCGGACCTCCGACCGATTCGACAAGCTCATCATCGCGGAGGCGCTGCGCGCCACCGAGGCCGGCGCCATCGCCGCGTCCCGCCTCATGGGCCGAGGTGACCGCGACGGGGCGGACCAGGCAGCCGTCACCGCCATGCGCAAGGCCATGGACGACGCCGAGCTGTCGGGCACGATCGTCATCGGCGAGGGAGAGCGCGATCAGGCGCCGATGCTCTACATCGGCGAGCGGGTCGGCAATCCCGACGCCGCCATGTCGGTCGACATCGCCGTGGATCCGCTGGAGGGAACGAACCTGGTGGCCACCGGGTCCGCCAACGCCACCGCGGTCCTGGCCGCGGCCGAGCCCGGCGGGCTGATGCACGCGCCCGACACCTATCTCGAGAAGCTGATCGTCGGACCGATGGTCGCCGGCCACGTCAGCATCACCGACCCCGTTGCCGTCACGCTCGGCACGATCGCCGACAAGCTCGGCCGGAACGTGTGGGACATCACGGTCGTGATCCTCGAGCGCCCGCGCCACGAGCAGCTCATCGCCGACGTGCGGGCGGCCGGCGCGCGCATCAAGCTCATCGGCGACGGAGACCTCACCGCCGCCATCTCGGTTGCCGTGTCGGGGACCGGCGTCCATGCCGTGATGGGCACCGGCGGCGCGCCCGAGGGCGTCCTCTCCGCTGCGGCCCTCAAGTGCCTGGGCGGCGAGATCCAGGCGCGCTTCAAGTGGCGCTCGGACGAGGAGAAGGAGCGCGCGCGGGTGATGGGTGTCGATGTCGACGACCACGACCGCGTCTACAGCACCGATGACCTCGCCTCCGGCGATAACGTCGTCTTCTGTGCCACCGGCGTCACCGATGGCGAGCTCCTGCGCGGCGTCCGCTTCTTCGGCGGCGGCGCCCGCACCCACTCGCTGATGCTCTCCTACCAGGGCGGCATCGTGCGGTTCATCGACACCGTCCACATGTGGGACCCCGGCAACCCGCCCAAGGTCCGCCTCTAAGGGGCCACCTGGAGCAGCGGTACCTCGTAGACGGCAAGGCCCGGGTCGGCGGTGGCCAGTGTCAGCTCTTCGACCAACGCCTGCCCGATCAGCATCCGATCGTAGGTATCCCCGTGGTGTGGCGGGAGCTCCAATGCACGGAGCGCGTGCCCCGCGGTGATGGGGAGCGGCTGCACGCCCGAGCGCTTGATGTAGAGCGGGATGTGAACCTCCGGCCGGCCCGGGAATTTCACACGCCCTGACGCGAGCTTGGCTCCGATCTCCCACACCGATGCGGACGAGAGGAACAGATCGGTGGTGGAGGCGGTGAGGAGCGCCTTCGCGTCATCCGTAAGGCGACCGGGCTCGGCCACCATCCAGAGCCAGACGCGCGTATCGAGGAGGAGCCTCACTCCTGGGCTTCCTTGTCAAAATCGTCGGAGAGCCAGAGCTGGCCGGCGGCGAAGCCGAGCTCTCGCTTGGATCGTTGCACCGCTGTGAGCTTGGCGATGGGCTCGCCGGCGCGGCCGATGAGGATCTCCTCTCCATCCTCCACCGCGAGGAGCAGCTTGGAGAGGTTGGTCTTGGCGTCATGCACGTTGACGAGCCTGATCATAGCTGGACGGAGCTTAGCTTAGTCCCTTAGCTAAGTCCACCTTCAGGAGAGTCCTCCGGTCCGAAGCGGATCCGCCCAATCCGGGCCGCCGACTCGCAGGACTTCCTGCCCGGCAACGGTAGGCAGCAGATCGGCCACCGATACCTCCACTCGCAGGTCGGCGCAGTCTCGCCACGGCAACAACCCGGGATCCAGCTCGGCGAGCGGCTCCAGCGCGAAGCGACGCTCCTGGAGGCGGGGGTGCGGC
>JBOGSY010000357.1:0-2267 GCA_050691915.1 Candidatus Limnocylindria bacterium
GGCGCGGATCTCCTTGAGGCTGGGCATGGGCTAGGCCTTGGCCTCCGCATCGGCCTTGGCCTCCGCATCGGCCTTGGCGTCATCGGCCTTGGCCTCCGCATCGGCCTTGGCCTCCGCATCGGCCTTGGCGAAGCCGGCCTGGTCGCGGAACTCCTTGACCGCCGTGGTGAGCTGGGCGGTGAGCTCGTCCGAGATCGTCTTCTCCGAGGCGATGGCCGGCAGGAGCCCGCCGTGGGCGGATTCCAGGAAGCGGTAGAAGCCGGTCTCGAACTCGCCGATCCGCGACGACTCCACGTCATCCAGGTAGCCGTTGGTGGCCACCCACAGCATGGCGACCTGCTTCTCGACCGACACCGGCGCGAACTGTGGCTGGCGCAGGGAGTAGGTCAGCTTCTCGCCGCGGGTCAGCTGGTCGCGGGTGGCCTTGTCCAGGTCGGAGGCGAACTGGGCGAAGGCCGCCAGCTCGCGGTACTGGGCCAGGTCCAGGCGCAGCTTGCCGGCGACCTGGCGCATCGCCTTGATCTGGGCGTTGCCGCCCACCCGTGACACGCTGATGCCGGCGTTGACGGCCGGCCGCTGGCCCTGGTTGAAGAGGTCGGTCTGCAGGAAGATCTGACCATCGGTGATGGAGATGACGTTGGTCGGGATGTAGGCCGACACGTCACCGGCCTGGGTCTCGATGATCGGCAGCGCGGTCAGCGACCCGCCGCTGTTGTCCTCGTTCAGCCGCGCGGCGCGCTCCAGCAGCCGGGAGTGGGCGTAGAAGATGTCGCCGGGGTAGGCCTCGCGGCCCGGCGGCCGGCGCATCAGGAGCGATACCTGGCGGTAGGACCAGGCGTGCTTGGAGAGGTCGTCGTAGACGCACAGCGCGTCGCGACCGTTGTCCAGGAACTCCTCGCCCATGGCCACGCCGGCATACGGCGCCAGGAACTGGAGCGGGGCCGGATCGGAGGCGGCGGCGGAGACCACGATGGTGTGCTCCATGGCCCCGTGCTCCTCCAGCTGGGCCACCACCTGGGCCACCGTCGACTGCTTCTGGCCGATGGCCACGTAGATGCAGATCAGGTCCTGGCCCTTCTGGTTGATGATGGTGTCGACCGCGATGGCCGTCTTGCCGGTCTGGCGGTCACCGATGATCAGCTCCCGCTGGCCGCGGCCGATGGGGATCATGGCGTCGATGGCCTTGATCCCGGTCTGGACCGGCGTGTCCACCGGCTTGCGCACGATGACGCCGGGGGCGATCCGCTCCACCGGCCGGGTCCTGGTGGTCTCGATGGGCCCCTTGCCGTCGATCGGCTCGCCCAGCGGGTTGACCACCCGCCCGATCAGCGCGTCGCCGACCGGGACCTCCACCACCCGCCCGGTGGTCTTGACCTGGTCTCCCTCCTTAAGGTGGGTGAAGTCGCCCAGGATTAGGGCGCCCACCGTCTCCTCCTCCAGGTTGAAGGCCATCCCCATCACGCCGCCCGGGAACTCGAGCAGCTCCGAGGCCAACGCCCCGGACAGGCCGTAGATCTGGGCGATCCCATCGCCCACCTCCACGATGGTCCCCACGCCGGAGACATCGGCCCCCTCGTCGAAGCCCTTGATCTCGCTGCGGATGATCGACGTGATCTCGTCGGATCGAATCGCCATGTGTTCCTCTTCCTTCAGCCCGCGGTCAGCCGTGCCCGCAGCCGCTCCAGGCGGTTGCGCACGCTCGCGTCATAGAGCACGTCGCCGATGCGCACGGCGATCCCGCCGATGAGCGACTCGTCGACAACCTCGTTCATCTCGACCTGCGCGCTGGCGAGCGCGGTCAGGCGTTCCTCCAGCGCGGCGCGCTGCTCCGCCTCCAGCGGCCGTGCGGTGCGGACCTCGGCCAGGGCCGTGCCTCGCTCACGGCGGAGCAGCTCCCCGAAGTGCGCCACCGTCCGGTCGAACGCCCCCGGCCTCCCGCGTCGGATCATGAGCAGCAGCAGGTTCAGCGCCTCGGCGCTCACCCCGTCGCCCAGCACCCGTCGCAGCAGGCGCTCCTTGGCCGCGTAGGCGTGGGCCGGATGCTCCACCAGCCCGCGCAGCTGCGGATGGCGCAGCGTCGCCGCCAGCCGCTCCAGGTCCGCCTCCCAGGCGTCCAGGGTGCCGTCCGCGCGGCCGATCTCGAAGGCGGCCTCCGCGTAGCGCCGGGCGGCGGTCTCTCGACGGGCCACGGGCTAGTTCCGGGCCTTTCCGCGGGGGGCGTCCGGCGTCACCTCGGCCAGGAAGCCCTCCACCAGGCGGCGCTGGGT
>JBOGSY010000358.1:0-2262 GCA_050691915.1 Candidatus Limnocylindria bacterium
GCGGGCAAGCGTCGGCAGGTTGGCCCCTTCGACCCCGACCGGGAAGACGACGACGCCCTTGCGGTCTTCCTCCTGGCGGGCGAGGTCGGCCGCCGTCTCCCAGCCGCGGTCGGTCGGCTGGCCGTCGGTCATCAGGAAGATCCAGGGGCGGAAGTAGTCGAGCCCGGCCTGCCGGTAGATCTCCTTGCGCTCGCGCAGCAGCGTCAGCGCCCGGCGCACCCCTTCGCCCATCGGGGTGTCGCCGCCGGTGGTCAGCCGCGGCGGCTGGAACGAGTCGACCGTGACGAACGCCTGGTCGGCGGCGAAGGGGATCGGCTCGCCGCCGCCGCGGAGGTCGATCGCCCGGACGGCGCCGCCGAAGGTGACCAGGGCGACCTCGACTCGGAGCGAGGCGAGGGGGTCGGCCCCGATCTCCTGGGCGAATTGCTGCAAGCCCTGGTTGAGCTGGGCGATCGGCTCGCCGCCCATCGAGCCGGAGGTGTCCAGGAGCAGGACGACGGGGCAGCGGGGTTCGGGGTTCTCGGCAAACTCGGCCTGGTCAAGGCGGCTGGCTGTCACGACGACGTCCCCTTTCGATCGTACCGCGGGGCGCGACGCATCCCGTCCGAGCGGGCGGGCGCGGCAAGGCGGTGCGGGCGGTGTCTACTCTACGCGACGGAGCCCGGAAAGGTGAAGGGTCGGACGCCGACTCGGGCCTGGGTCCGCCACTGGGCCGAGGGTTGGGGGCCAGCCCTCAGAGGGGTAGGCATTGGCGGCTCTGCCCCAGTCCGCCGTAGGGGAGGGCGCGCTGCCCAACCCTGGCGCAGGAAAGTCTAGCTGGTGTCGGCGGGGGTGGGGGCGGGGGCGGCCGGGGCGTGGAGCAGGGCGGCGCCGACCCCGCGCAGCCAGGCGACGCGGCTGTCGCCTTTGGGCCGGTCCGGCTCGGCCAGCATGGCCAGGACGGCGGCGATGGCACAGACGACGACGGTCAGCCAGACGGCTTCGCGGCTGTTCCCGAACGGGCGGAGGGCTTTCAGTTGGTACTTGAGCCAGCGGAAGAACAGCTCGATCTGCCAGCGCTTGCGGTACAGCGCCACCACCGCCGCGGCCGTCAGGTCGTGCCGGTCGGTGACGAAGCGCTGCTCGGCCCCCGCCGCGTTGCGGCTCACGACCAGGCGCATCCCGGGCAGCACGGCCCCCCGGCGATTGTTGGGGCTGCCGAGGGTGATCGTCTCGTCGCCCAGGATCACGTCCCCGTCGGCCGTGGGCGTCGGGTCGACCGGGTGCGCGGCGGTGACGCGGTAGGCGGCCTGGGCGTGGAGGCGGCAGACGACGGAGACCCCGGCCGCGCGCAGGGTGGCGAAGAGCCGGTGGGCGTAGTAGCCGAGGTCGATCAGCAGCGTCCAGCCCGCCACCGCCGCCAGGTCGCGCGCTGCCAGCGCCGTGGTGTCGTGGACGTCGGTCAGCGTCAGGCGCAGCTCGCTCGGGATGGCCCCGGCCAGGTCGAGGCCGGTCTGGAGCCGCACGCCGGGGGCGTGGCCGCCGTGGCGGCTCCAGGGGGAGAGCTTGAGGCTGAGAGCGAGGAAGGTGCTGTCGACGGCCTGGACCTTGGCCAGCGCGCGCCACGCCGGGTCGGTGGCGGCCCGGCCGCGCGCCACCGCCACGACCGCGGCGAGGAGCGCCTCGAAGCAGGCGGCGGGGCGGCTGGTCGAGGAGCGGGCCAGCTGGCTGCGGCTGATCCCGCCCGGCAAGCCCAGGCGCGCCAGCTCCGCCTCGTCGGCGACCACGTCGGCGTGGGTCTGGCGCAGGCTGTCGCCGCCGCACAGGGCGTGGCGGAGCAGGAGCCACAGGTGGGCGCGGGCGGGGAAGCGTTTGCGGTAGCGGTCGGCGCCCGGGACGGCACCGGCCGCGGCCACGAGCGGGTCGAGCAGGCGGCGCAGGCGGCGGCCGCAGCCGCGGGCGGGTGCTACCATGGGGCGGGGCTCCTCGGGCAGACGCGGGTCGGCTAGGCCCCACCCAGTCTACCGAGAGCCCCGATTTCCTGCGCCAGGGTTGGGGTCGATCCCCACCTCTACAAGGCGAGCGAAGGGGACGTGGGGACGCTGCTCGAGGCCGACATCATCTTCTACAACGGGCTGAACCTCGAAGGGAAGATGGGCGACATCCTGGATCAACTGGCGGAGGAGCGGCCGGTGGTGGCGGTGGCGGCGGCGATCCCGGAGGAGCTGTTGCTGGAGCCGCCGGAGTTCCAAGGAAACTTCGATCCCCACGTCTGGTTCGACC
>JBOGSY010000359.1:0-2253 GCA_050691915.1 Candidatus Limnocylindria bacterium
TCGTCCGGTAGCCGCGCGCGGCACAGGCCACCGCGGTCGCGGCCGCCACGCTGGTCTTGCCGACGCCGCCCTTGCCGGTGTAGAGCAGGATCCGGGTCACCGCCTCATGCTCCCCGACGCCTGCGCGCGGTCGAGGCGCGGCGCGGGCGGGCGGCGCGGCGCGCGGATTCCTCCGACTCGCGCGCCCTGAGGATGAGGCGGATGGGCGTGCCCAGGAAGCCGTACTCGGCCCGGATCCGGTTCTCCAGGTAGCGGCGGTAGCTGAAGTGGATGAGCTCCGGGTCGTTGACGAAGATCACGAACGTCGGCGGCGCGACCGAGGCCTGGGTGGCGTACAGCACCTTTGGCAGGCGATTGCGCACGTGCGACGGCGGATGGGCGCGCACGGCGTCGCTGACGACCCGGTTGAGGTCCGCGGTCGGGACCCGCCGATAGCGCTCCTCCGCGACCCGCAGCGCCTCGCGCAGGATGCGCTCCACCCGCTGCCCGGTCAGGGCGGAGGCGAAGACGATGTCCGCCCAGGCCAGGTAGGGCGCCTCCTGGCGGAGCGCGCGCAGCCACTGGTCGGCGGTGTGGCCGTCCTTCTCCACCACGTCCCACTTGTTGATGACCAGCACGATCCCCTTGGCGGCCTCCAGCACGTAGCCGACCACGTGCGCGTCCTGGGCGGTGTAGCCCTCCGTGGCATCGGTCATCACGATGGCGACGTCCGCCCGGTCGATCGCCTTCATGGCGCGCAGGACGGAGTAGCGCTCGATGCCCCGGTCGATCGAGCCGCGGCGCCGGATGCCGGCGGTGTCGACCAGGACCAGCGGCTCCCCGTCCACCTCCACCGCCGTATCGACCGGGTCGCGGGTGGTGCCGGGCACCTCGCTCACGATCATGCGCTCATGCCCCAGCACCCGGTTGACGAAGGTCGACTTCCCGGTGTTCGGCCGGCCCACGATCGCCACCCGGGGTGGACCGATCTCGGTCTCGGCCAGCTCCTCCAGGTCCGCGTCGGACAGGTCCGCATCGGTCCGGACCAGTGCCTCCTCGGCCGGCGGCAGCGCCCACACGATCATGTCCGCCAGGTCGCCGGTGTTGCGCCCGTGCTGCGCGCTGATGCTGATGGTGGGCTCCATGCCCAGGGCGTAGAACTCGGCGCCCTCGTGCTCGCGGCGCGGGTTGTCGGCCTTGTTGACGACCAGGATGGTCGGCTTGGAGGCGCGGCGCAGGCGGTCGGCCACCTCGTGGTCGAGCGGTGCCAGCCCGGCGTGGGCGTCGACCACGAACAGGATGACGTCCGCCTCCTCCACGGCCACGCGGGCCTGGTCCTGGACCCGCGCCTCGATGTCGCTGCCCGGCTCCAGCTCCAGGCCGCCGGTGTCGACCACGGTGAAGGAGCGCCCGTTCCACTCGGCGGTGCCGTAGACGCGGTCACGGGTCGTGCCCGGCACGTCCTCCACGATCGCCAGCCGCCGGCCGATGAGGCGGTTGAAGAGCGTGGACTTGCCCACGTTGGGGCGGCCGACGATGGCGACGACGGGGAGGGAGGGCATCCACCGAGTGTAGCGGCGCTTGCCGGGTCTGCTACGCTCTGGAAGCGCTTCCACATCCACCGGCAAGGAGGGCGGATCGAGCGTTGACCGCGACCCTGTCCGACGTGGCGCGGCGCGCCGGCGTCTCGAACGCCACCGCGTCACGCGTCCTGAACGACCGACGTTACGTGTCTGCCGCCGCGCGCCAGCGGGTGGAGACCGCCGTCCGCGAGCTTGACTACGTCCCCAACCGCGCGGCGCGCGACCTCTCGACCGCGCGCACCTGGACGGTCGCTTTCATCGCACACCGCTCGCAGTACCCGATCGGTGGCGAGGGGACCTTCGGCTCCCGCGCGCTGCTGGGTGCCACGCGCGGGCTGGAGGCGGCCGGCTACGACCTCATCTACGCGGTGGTGGACGACGCGGCAGCCCACGACCTCGCCAGGCTGGCGGCGGCCCGCCCCGGACGGAGCGACGGCCTCATCCTGCTGGGGCCCGCCGTCCCGGCGGAGGCCCTGCTGGGCCTGCACGCCGCCGGGCGCCGCATGATCCTGGTCGACAACCTGCTCGACGGCGTGTCCGTCCCGGCGGTGATGGCCGACAACGTTCCGGCGGCGGAGCGGCTCGTCGCCCACCTGGTCGAGGTCCACCGGGCGCGGCGCCTGGTCTGCCTGGCGGGGCCGGCCCACTGGCCCAGCACCTCCGAGCGCCTGGCCGGCTGGCAGGCCGCCGC
>JBOGSY010000360.1:0-2247 GCA_050691915.1 Candidatus Limnocylindria bacterium
CTTGATGATGGCCGCCTTCTCCGTCCCGATGGCCGCCAGCGTCCGGCCCAGGTGCTGCTGGTGGTCGAGCTGCACGTTGGTCACCACCGCCACGCCGGGGTCCAGCACGTTGGTGGCGTCCAGCCGACCGCCCATGCCCACCTCCACCAGCGCCAGGTCGACGCCGGCCCGGGCCAGCTCCGTGAACGCGGCGGCGGTGAGCACCTCGAACTCAGTGGGAGCGCCCAGCCGGGCGGCGACGCGGTCGGCGGCGGGCAGCACCGCCCCCAGGGCCGCGGCGAATCGGGCCTCGTCCACGGGCTGGCCGTCCAGCGCGATCCGCTCCCGGTAGTCGACCAGGTGAGGCTTGGGCATGGTCCCCACCCGCAGGCCGGCCGCGGCCAGCACCGCGCCGGCCAGGGCCACCACGCTGCCCTTGCCGTTGGTGCCGGCCACCAGCGCACCGCGCAGCGCCCGCTCGGGGTGGCCGAGCTCGTCGAGCAGCGCGGTGATCCGCTCCAGCCCGAGGCTGATCCCGAAGCGCCCGCGCGCCCGCAGCCCGTCCACCGCCGCCGCGTAGTCGAGCGGCGGCGTCATCGGTCCACCCCGGATGGCCGGGTCAGCCCTGCTCGTCCTCGTAGAAGACGCAGTCGTGGAACTGGCCCGTCAGGCACAGGTCGCTGACGTAGCCCTGGTCCAGGTGCACGCCGCCGCGCAGCTCGCAGCGCGAGACCACGCCCTCCTGCCTGGTCAGGGTGCGCAGTAGCTGCGGAGCCTCGATCGGCACCCGGCCCTTGGCGCCCTGGGTGAGGTAGAAATGCGGGCACGAGTGGCGTCGCGGGCGGGCGTAGCCCAGCGGCATGCCGCGCCGACCGACGTGGACCGCCAGCGGCTCGTTGGTGCCGGCGAAGCGCTTCTCCGCGATCACGCAGCGGCCTGGCTCGCAGTCGATCTCGTTGTGGCAGCAGGCGCGGGCCGGCCCCACGCCCTCGACCGCCCACAGCTCCCAGCACGGGCGTCGCAGGATGAACGCCGGGCACCGATAGCGGATGGTGAGGGAGCAGTTCTCGACCTCCCAGCACATCGTCCGGCGATCGGCATCCTGCCGCCGGTCCGGGGCGAATGGATCGCCCGCCTGGCGGCGGTCGGCCCCGGCCCTTCGCTCGGTCTTGATGATCACCCGTGGGCAGCCTCCGTCCTGGGCGTGGAGTGTAGTGGCTGGGGCGCCGCCGTAGGGCCCAGTCGCGGGTGGCCGATGGTCCTGCCCAACCCCCGCCCCCGACGAAACGGCGGAGCCGGCCTGCAGCCGGCTCCGATTCATCGGTTCAGGGGAGGACGTGTGCCCCGGGTGCCTGGGGCCCGATGGCCTAGGCGATGAAATCGCGGAGGCGGTCCTCCATCGCTTCCTGGGGCATGTAGCCGACCAGGCGAGCCGCCTCGCGGCCGTCCTTGAAGACGATCAGGGTGGGGATGCTGAAGATGCTGTAGCGCATCGCCAGCTGCTGGTTCTCGTCGGTGTTGACCTTCGCCACGCCGAGCTTGGCGGCGTGGGCCTCGCCCACCGACTCGACGACCGGCGAGACGAGCCGGCACGGGCCGCACCAGGGGGCCCAGAAGTCGACCAGGACCGGCTTCTCGGAGTTCAGGACCTGCGCGTCGAAGGTCGCCTCGTCGACCGTCATGGGAGCCGTGGCGGTCTCTGCGGCTGGTGGGGTTTCTGCGGTTGCTGCGGGTGGGTTGATGGGGTTGGTGACCTCTCGGTCGGGCGTATTCATGATCGGGGCGATCGTAGCATCAACCGGGCCGCATCGACCGATGCCTGCCGGTGCGACGTGGGCCGGCCATGGTCCGGCCATGGTCCGGCCGTGGTCCGACCCTGGTTCGGCCGGGTCTGCGCACCCGTGCTCCGGGGCCAGGTGTCGGGAGTGCCACGGCGACCGCGACCGCCGCCCGCATCTGCTCTCATATGTCGGATGGGGGTCGCGTTAGAGACCGTCCGCGCTCCGGACCGGCCTCGCGCCGGGTCCGGCCACGCTCAGGTCCGCCGCCCCGACCACGCCCCGGGGCCGCGCAATGTCTCTAACGTGACTGTCAGCCGTCAAATGAGAGCATCCGGCCGCCAGACGTGCCATGCCGCGCACAGCAGCCGACACTTGAGAGCAAACCCCACCCACCGCCGCCTCTGCTCTCACCTGTCGAGCGCCGGCGGGCTTCATCCACCTGCTTTCGTCACCAGCTGGTGGTGGCCTCAAGCAGTCAGCGCAACAC
>JBOGSY010000361.1:0-2239 GCA_050691915.1 Candidatus Limnocylindria bacterium
GCGCGGGCTCGGGCGGGACGGAGCCGCCCGCCACGCTGAGGCGAACGCCGGCACCCCGGTCGCCCAGGGCGCGCGCCAGCGCGTCACCCGTGGCGTCGTCCAGCAGCGGATACCCGGAGCAGTGCACCCACGACGCCCCCGCCAGCGCGGCCGGGATGCCGCCGGGATTCAGCGAGCGCCGGTCGGAGAGCATGCTGCGCTCGCCGCCGGGATCCAGCAGGGCCACGACCGAGGCGCTGCGCGAAGCCGGCTGCGCCTCGACGGCGACGCCGTCCGCCACCAGCGTCTCGCGTAGCAGCCGGCCGGCTGTGTCCTCGCCGATGGGCGCCACCAGCCGCACATCCGCCCCGCGGCGCGCCAGGCGGACCGCCACGTTTGCGCCCTGGCCGCCGGGGCCCAGGCGGATAGTGGCCGGCACGTCCCCGCCGTCGCGCAGCGGTCGGGAGGGCGCCACGGTCACGTCCAGGCCGGCATCACCGACCACCACGAAGCGCACCGCTCACCAGGGCTTTCGGCTGGCGTAGCCCTCATCGGTCCCGTGCCAGTGCGCCACCTCCGGATCCGACAGGCGCCAGCACAGCCAGACGCGCCTGCCGTCACGCTCACCCGGGAAGTCGACCAGGCCGGTCTCCGGGTCGCGCAGCTGCACGCCCAGGTCGCCCAGGTGGGCCAGCAGGGTCCTGATCCCCTCACCGATGTCGGCCACCTCCCGCTCCAGCCGGCTCTCCTCGCCGGCGGCGCGCGGGTCGCCGTTGCCGGCCAGGTGGCGGTGGAGCTCGGCGTGGGCCGCCTCCAGGCGACGTTGCTGGACGGCCAGCTGGAGCAGGACCGCCCGGACCTCGGGCACCAGCGCGTTCGCCTGCTGGATGGAGTAGACCCGGGGCGAGGCTGCCATGGTCCCCGATGGTAGCAGGGCCTCCCGGTCCCTCCGGCGCGAGGCGCGGGCGGGCACGGGCTCTGGTAGGATCGGGCCCGCTTCGGCTGAGTGGGCCTGCTCCGCACCGCGACGGCGCCCGCTCGCAGACGCAGGAGGTCTCCGCCATCCCCGATGGCCGATGAGATCCGCCGCCACCGCGGTACCAATGACGAGGATCCCCCGCAGGGGGGCGATCCCTACCACGAGTTCGCCGACTTCGACCTGCCCGCCTACGTCGGCCAGCAGAGCTTCCAGAAGCTGCCGTGGCTGGACGACGCGGCCGTCGCCGCGCGCCGTCCGGATGTCGCCATCGTCGGCGCCCCGTTCGACGATGCGGTCAGCCACCGGCCGGGGGCCCGCTTCGGGCCGCACGCCATCCGGACCGCCACCTATCACGCCGGCTCCGTCAACTCGCTGCAGCTCGGTATCCAGCCCTTCGACTGGCTCGACGTGGTGGACGCCGGGGACGCGCCGATCGTGCCCGCCAACACGCCGCGCTCACACGAGGTCATCCGCCGCAAGGTGCTGGCGGTGGCCGGCAGCGGGGCGATCCCCATCGTGCTGGGCGGGGACCACTCGATCACCCTGCCCTCCGCCTCGGCGGTCGCGGAGCACGTCGCCCCGCGGCGGCTGGGCGTCGTCCACTTCGATGCACATGCCGACGCGGCGGCCTCGACCTGGGGGGTCCTGACCTCGCATGGCACGCCCATGCGCCGGCTGATCGAGTCGGGGGCGGTGGCGGGACGCAACTTCGTGCAGGTCGGGCTGCGCGGCTACTGGCCGCCTCCCGAGACGCTGACGTGGATGCGCGACAACGGGATGCGCTCGCACTTCATGACCGAGATCGATGAGCGCGGGGCGGAGGCGGTGGTGGCCGACGCGATCGCCGAGGCGCTGGATGGCCCGGAGGTGGTCTACCTGTCGGTCGACATCGACGTGCTGGACCCCGGGATGGCGCCGGGCACGGGGACGCCGGAGCCCGGCGGCCTGCTGACCCGTGAGCTGCTGCGCGCCATCCGCCAGGTGGTGGGCGCCGTGGAGCTGGCCGGCATGGACGTGGTCGAGGTCGCCCCGGCCTACGACGTTTCCGAGATCACGGCGGCCGCCGCTCACCGCTGTGTGCTGGAGGCGCTCAGCGCGCTGGCGGTCCGGCGTCGCGACCGCGGCGATCCCCCGCGCCCGACCGTCCGGGGGTAGCAGCCTCAGCCGGCGACGGTGAAGAGGGCTCGGTCAGCGAACTCGCCGTTGCGATCCAGGACCAGCTCGTAGTCGCCCGGGAGCAGGTCGACGTACTTCGCGCCGTAGATCAGCCCCCCGCAGGTC
>JBOGSY010000362.1:0-2237 GCA_050691915.1 Candidatus Limnocylindria bacterium
CGCCACCACCCCGCCGCAGCCGGCATCCGTGCCGCGCGAGGCGGAGGGCGCCGCGCCGGCGAGCGCAGCGGCGGTCTCCGCCGAGGCGCTGGAGACGACCGAGGAGGCGCACCTGGCGGCGGTGGGGGAGAGCGACGCGGTGGACGCGGCCCTGGAGGCGACCATCCGCACCTGGGACCTGCCCCAGATGCGGGTGCTGGCCGACGCCCCGGCCAGCAGCGCGGCGCAGCTGGACCTGACCGCCAAGGGCCGGCGCATCCAGGAGACGCTTGCCCACTTCGGGATCGGCGTCAAGGTGGCGCGCATCCAGGAAGGGCCGGTGGTGACCCAGTACGCGCTCGACGTGGAGCCGGGCATCAAGCTCAGCCGGATCGAGGGCCTTGCCGACAACCTGGCGCTGGCGCTGGCGGCGCGCTCGATTCGGATCGAGGCCCCCATCCCCGGCGAGCCGTTCGTCGGGATCGAGATTCCCAACAGCGCCTTCGACCTGGTGACCCTCAAGGAGGTGCTGGCCAGCAAGAACTTCGAGGAGGCCGGGGAAGGCAGCAAGCTGGCTTTCGCGCTGGGCCAGGACGTGGCCGGCCAGCCGTTCAGCGCCGACCTGTCCCGGATGCCGCACGTGCTGATCGCGGGGGCCACCGGATCGGGCAAGAGCGTGTGCGTCAACGCCATCATCTGCTCGCTGCTGATGCGCGCCACCCCGGCCGAGGTGAAGCTGATCCTGGTCGATCCCAAGCGCGTCGAGCTGGCCCAGTACAAGGGCGTCCCGCACCTCTACACCGAGGTCATCGTGGACACGCAGAAGGCGGTGAACGCCCTGAAGTGGACGGTCGGCACCATGGAGGCGCGCTACCACGAGTTCGCGCAGCGCGGGGTGCGCAACATTGCCGCCTTCAACGATGCCCTGCGGTCGGGCGAGCCGCGGATGCCGTACATCGTGATCGTCATCGACGAGCTTGCCGACCTGATGATGGTGAGCGCCTACGAGGTGGAGGCCACCATCACCCGCATCGCGCAGCTGGCGCGCGCCACCGGGATTCACCTGGTGGTGGCCACCCAGCGCCCATCGGTCCAGGTCATCACCGGCCTGATCAAGGCCAACATCCCGTCGCGGATCGCGTTCGCCATGACCTCGGGGATCGACAGCCGGACGATCCTGGACACCACCGGCGCCGAGGACCTGCTGGGCCGCGGCGACATGCTGTACCAGCCGATCGACGCGCCGCGCGCGGTCCGGCTCCAGGGCGTGCTGGTCACCGATGCCGAGATCGAGGCGGTCGCCGCCCACTGGCGTGGCCAGGGACCGCCCCAGTACCGGCCGGAGATCACGGCCCCGAAGCGCGACGGAAAGGCCGGGGGCCACCCGGGCGACGAGGGCGAGGACGACGCCGACGCGCTGCTCAGCCAGGCGATCGACATCGTGCGCCGCTCCGACAAGGCGTCGGCGTCGCTCCTGCAGCGCCGGCTGCGGATCGGCTACGCGCGCGCCGCCCGGATCCTGGACCAGATGGAGGACCGCGGCATCGTCGGCCCGGCCGACGGCAGCCGCTTCCGCGAGGTGCTGGTGACCCCCGACGGCTGGGGCGGTGACGTCGACCCGGACGAGGGCGCCGGGTGACCGACCACCAGTCACACAAGCTCGGTGAGGTCCTGCGGGGCGCTCGGGAGGCGCGCGGCGTGGACCTGGCACGCGTCGAGCGCGATACCAAGATCCGCGCGCGCTACCTGAGCGCGCTCGAGAGCGGGGAGTATCGCGACCTGCCGGGGGCCGTGTACACCAAGGGCTTCCTGCGCAACTACGGCGCGTACCTGGGGCTGGACCCGGAGTACCTGGTCGACCTCTACCGCCTGGAGAGCGCCACGCCCCACCAGGAGCGGCCCAGCGTCCCCACGCCGCCGCGTCCCATCACCGCGCGGCGCTCGCGGGCGCTGGTGATCACCCCCGGGGCGGTGGTCGCCGCCATCCTGACCGTGGGGGTGGCCGTCTTCGTGGTCTACCTGGTCAGCGAGTTCATGACCTTCGCCGGCACCCCGGAGCTGAGGGTCACGCAGCCGGCCGGGGACGTGGCCGGCTACGACGAGCGTACCTACACCTTCCGCGGCAGCACGGCCGCCAACGCCGAGATCCGGGCGGAGACGGCGACCCGCACCAGCCGCGTCACGGCCGACGAGGAGGGCGCCTTCGAGGTGACCGTCCAGCTGGTGCCCGGGTCGAACGTGGTGACGCTGGTGGCCAC
>JBOGSY010000363.1:0-2202 GCA_050691915.1 Candidatus Limnocylindria bacterium
CTTCCGCCAGCCCGACCTGGGCACCGCGCTGGTGTTCGTGGCGATCCTGGTCGGGATGCTGTTCATGAGCGGGGCGAGCATCGGCTGGATGGGGCTCCTGGCGGGTGCCGCCATCGCCGTCGCACCGCTGGTCGTCCAGTCGCTGCACGACTACCAGCGCCAGCGGCTCTTCTGCTTCTTGGACCCCTCGGCGGACCCGCAGGGGGCCTGCTACCAGTTGATCCAGTCGCTCAACGCAGTGGGCTCCGGCGGCCTGTTCGGGCAGGGGCTGACCGCGGGCCGCCAGAATCAGCTGGGCTTCCTGCCGGTGCAGTCGACCGACTTCATCTTCACCGTGGTGGCGGAGGAGCTCGGGTTCGTGGGCAGCGTGCTCCTGCTGGGGATCTTCGCGCTCCTGATCTGGAGGATCCTGGTGATCGGCTGGGGAGCCCGCGACGCTCTGGGCATGATGGTCGCCGTGGGCCTGGCCAGCATGCTCCTCTTCCAGATCATGGTGAACGTGGGCATGGTGATCGGGATCATGCCGGTGACCGGCATCCCGCTGCCGTTCATCACCTACGGCGGATCGTCCCTCATCTCTCTGCTGTTCGGGATGGGGATCCTGGAATCGGTGCGGATGCACGCCCGCAAGCCGACCTTCTGACGGTCGGACCGATTGCCGGGCCCGATGGCGGGGCCGGACCCGGCCCCGCCGCCTCAGCCGTCGCCCGCGGCCGGGGCGGTTCCGGGCCCTTCCTCCGCCGCCTCGGGCGGTGGCTCCTCGGCCGGAGCCGGGTGGCGGGGCGCCGTCACCGTCGCGAAGGCGAGCTCCGGGGCCTGCTGGTGGAGGCGCTGGAAGGCATAACGGAACAGGTCCCGGCCGATCGCCACCGTCGGCGCCGCCAGGATGGCGCCCCCGATCCCGAACAGCGCGCCGCCCACCACCAGGGCCAGGATCATGACCGCCGGGTGGAGCTCGACGGCGTCACCCAGGACCTTGGGCACCAACAGGTTGTTCTCCAGCTGCTGGATGCCGGTGTACAGCACCGCCGCCGCCAGCGCGGCGCCGGGACTGATGGTCAGCCCGATCAGGATGGCCGGGATGGCGGCGATGATGGGACCGATGATCGGAAACCACTCCAGGACCCCCGCGATGAGGGCCAGGACCAGCGTGAAGCGCCCGAACTCGGAGAAGCCGATCGTGGTCAGGATGGTCAGGCCCACGACCGTTGCCACGAAGATGACCGCCCCCAGCAGCAGCTGGCCGCGCACCCAGCGGCCGCCCACCCGCGCCAGGATGGAGAGGACGTTGTCCGCGTCCGGGCGCCAGGTCTCGGGCAGCGCGCGCGCCACGGCAGCAGGCAGGGCCTGGCGGTCCTTCAGGACGAAGAAGAGCCAGACCGGCACCACCACCAGGCCAAGGATGAAGCCGGCGGTCCGCACGATGGTCGAGACCGCCGGACCCAGGATCTGGCGCAGCGCCTCGGCGAAGGCCTCGTTGGCGTTGGCGATCGACTCATCCAGCATCTCGCGCAGGTCGGCGGGCAGCGGCAGCGAGCGGTACCAGTCCAGCAGGTCGCGCTGGACGCCGGTGACGGCCGCGCCCAGCTCCGGCAGGTGGCTGATGAACTCGCGGCTCTGCTCGGCGATGGGCGGCACGGCGAACGCCACCAGGGCCCAGACCAGGCCCACCACCCCGGCGTAGGAGGCCAGAACGCCGCCCCAGCGCGGAATCCCCCAGCGCTGCAGGGCGGTCACGATCGGGTCCAGCACCAGCGCCAGCGCCACGCCGATGAAGAAGGCCGGCAGCGCACCGCGCGCCGACCACAGGATCCAGGCCAGCAGGATCCCGACGCTGAAGACGAACAGGCCCAGCCGGTGGCGCCGGATGGCGCCCAGCAGATCCGCCATTGCCGGCACGGTACCATCTGACGCACCCATGAACGCCTCGACCAACGACCGATCCCGCACCGAGCCGCCGCGACAGCGGTGGCAGATCCTGTTTGCACGTCGCGAGCCGGCGCTCCGCCTGCGCCAGGCGGAGCTGCTGGCCGAGTTCGAGCGCGCGCTGCGGGAAGCGGGCCTGCCGCTCTCCCAGACCAACGCCACTCGCCCGCGCGCTCGGCTGAAGTTCGCCGCCAACCTGCCGGTCGGGGTGGAGCTGCGCGGCGAGGTGCTGGAGGCCTACTTCGACGAGCTGGTCCCGCTGGACCGTATCAACGC
>JBOGSY010000364.1:0-2200 GCA_050691915.1 Candidatus Limnocylindria bacterium
CTTCGGCACGGGCTGGTCCCGATCCTGTGCATCGGGGAGGGGCTCGACGTCCGCCGCGAAGAGCGCCACGTCGAGCACACGCTGGCCCAGCTCGACGGCGGGCTGCGCGACGTCCCTGTGGATCGGGCGGCCAAGGTCGTCGTCGCGTACGAGCCGGTCTGGGCGATCGGCACCGGCGAGGTCGCCACGCCGGAGGACGCGCAGCAGGTGTGCGCGGCCATCCGCAGGCGGCTCGGCGAGCTGTACTCGGCCAAGCTCGCCCAGGGCGTGCGGATCCTCTACGGGGGCTCGGTCAAGGCTGCCAACATCGGCCCCATCATGGAGCAGCCCGACATCGACGGAGCGCTGGTCGGCGGTGCGAGCATCGACGCGGACGAGTTCGCCGCGATCTGCCGCTTCGGCCGCTCCGGCTGACCACCAGCGATGGTGACCGTCCGGCTGGCCCCGGGTCGCGTGCGCCGAATGCCGGTCGACCGCGTACTCTGTCCCTACGCGCGCCGGCTGATGCGGCCGACCGGAAGGAAACGCTCACCACAGTGAAGATCGTCTTCTCGCTCCTGCTCGTCATCACCAGCCTGCTGCTGATCGTGCTGATCCTCCTGCACAAGGGCAAGGGCGGCGGCCTGTCCGACATGTTCGGCGGAGGTGTCTCGTCGTCGGTGGGTGGTTCGTCGATCGCAGAGCGCAACCTCGACCGCATCACGGTAGCGATCGGCATCCTGTGGGCGGCCAGCATCGTCGGGCTGGGGCTGCTCGCCAAGACCGCCGTCTGACCTGTTCAGCACGTCCTACGAGGGAGTTCGACCCGTGGCAAGTGGCAACGCCATCCGCGGCAGTCGTGTCGGTGCTGGCCCGATGGGCGAGGCCGAACGCGGCGAGGCCGCTCCCCGCCAGCGCATCGCGTTCTACTGCGTCCAGGGACACGAGACCGTACCCAGCTTCGCCGCCGAGGCCGTGATCCCCGAGTACTGGGACTGCCCGCGCTGCGGGTTGCCGGCCAGCCGCGATCCCGAGAACCCGCCACCGGCTCCGCGCAACGAGCCCTACAAGACCCACCTGGCCTACGTGAAGGAGCGGCGCAGCGACGCCGACGGCGCGGCCATCCTCGAGGAGGCCCTGCAGGGTCTGCGCAAGGTCCGCGGCACCTGACCTCAGAGTTCGGTGTGCACCGCCCTCGGGCTGCTACCAGTGGGCGATCACTCGGCACGGACCGCCGGAGCCCTGCTCCCAGGGAACGAGCCCGACGAAGATCTCTGCGCCACGTGGCGGAATGGTGCCCGTGTTCCGGAGGTTCTCCAGGCCCCACCGGTCTGCGCCGAGAAGGCCCACGTGAACGTCGAACGTGGCAGACGGTCCGTGATCCAGGCTGAGCGTGTCGACCCCGATGCCGGTGATGTTCCGCCGTTCGACCAACCACTCGATGGCTTCCAGGTCGAAGCCGGGGAAATGGTACGTCCCACTGCTGTCGGTGCCGCGGTAGAGCTCGGTCGATCCGGCCCGGGTCTCCCACCCTGAGTACATGAGGACCGCCGAGCGGCGCGCGATCCGCCCGTGCCGCCGCTCGTATCTGATCAGATCGTCGACCGTGACCTCGGCGTCGGAGTCGGATGCGACCTTGTCGCTGATGTCGATCACGACGGCAGGTACCAGCAGCTCGTCCAGGCTGATGTCCGGCGACAGGCGCCCGCCTGGGGCAAAGTGCCCCGGGGCGTCCATGTGCGTCGCGGTGTGCTCGTAGAACGTCCAGCGCTGCAGGTAGTAGCCGTTCTCCTCGATGGTGACGTGTGTCGATCGCGTGGCCTCCTCGCCGTCGACAAAGACCGGGAAGGACGGCGAGAACGTCCAGGTGAGGTCGCGCATCCGGCGGCCCCTTGGTGCTGCCGCAGCCGTCGAGGGGATGGCCAGCGCTCCGATCGAGGCGCCGAGGCCGCCGGCGATCACCGCGCGGCGGCTCACCGGCGTTCCCTGATGCTGATGGGCCGGTGCATCCAGCCGCTCGCGCACCGCTTCGTGAGTCTCGGCGAGACACATGGCAAGCCTCCTTTTGTCACAGCTGCCCGCACGTCGCCGGCAGCTTCGCTGCGGAGCCGGGTCCGCTGATCCTTTCTACTCCCCTACGTCAGGGCGAGGCGATGCGCTCGAGGCCGGGCGGGAGCGCGGAGGCAGCAGCCCTGTCGAGCAGCCACAGAGTGCGTTGGCG
>JBOGSY010000365.1:0-2197 GCA_050691915.1 Candidatus Limnocylindria bacterium
GGGCGGCGGAGGCGGGCGGCCGGGCGCTGCTGGGACCGATCGTCCTGCTGGTCGGCGCGGCGGGGACCGCCACCGCCTGGCTGCTGCCGTTCCCGTTCGGCGGTGACTCGCTCTTCGATCGGTCGTTCGGCGATCCGGCGGGCTACGGCATCGCCTTCTGGAGCGGGTACCAGGGAATCGGCGATCTCGCCGCTCAGGCCTACTTCGGCTTCGCCGCGCCGGCCCCGCTGCTCGTCGCGCTGCTGGCGATCCTGGCCGTCGGAGGGTTCCTGCGACCGGCGCCGGCGATCATCCAGCTGGCCGGGCTGCTCGTGGCCCTGGTGTGGGCGATCGGCCTTGCCGTCCTTTTCGTGGTGGTTGAGCTGGTCGGCGGGCCGGGCGGTGAGCTGCTCGACGTGCTGCGGGCCCTCACGCCCGGCGGAATCATCTTCTTCCTGGCGTCCCTGATCGTGGTCATCGGCAGCCTGACCCGGATCGGCCGAGGTTGAGCGGCGGCATGGCCGACCACTTCTGCCCCACCTGCGGCACCGAGGTCGACGAGGACGCCCGCTTCTGCCCGTCGTGCGGGCAGACCCTGGACATGCCCGGCGGCGAGGATGGGGAGGCGCTCGACATGCCGGCGGCGCCCACCTGGCCCGAGCCGGCAGCCGCGGAGGTCCCGGGCGGCGGAGCGCCGGCAGCCGCAGAGGCCGCAGCAATGCAGCCCGCCCACGAGGATGCGACGGACGAGGAGTCGGCGGACGAGGAGCCGGCGGACGAGGATCCGACGCGCCTCACCCATCTCACTCGCTCGGCGGAGCCCGGTCCGCCGCCGGGACCCGCGCCGGAAGCGCCCGCCGCCCCGCCGCCGGTCGGGGAGCGGGCCGGAAGTGCGGAGGCCGCCCCGCCCGGGCAGCCGATGGAGCTGCCGTTCAGCTGGCCCGCCACCATCGCCGGATGGCTGATCGGCGGCGGCAGCATCGTCGGGGCCGCCGCGCTGATCCCGTCCCTGGGCGACCTGGTCAGCGTCTTCCTGTTTCTCGCCCTGCTGGCCGTGACGGCGACCATCTTCCTGCCCGATCGGCTGCCGGAGGTCCCACGGCTGCGGCTGCTGGTGCTGCTGGTGACGATGGTGGGCCTGGGAATGTCGCTGGACCGCGCCGCCTTCACCGTACGTGGCATCGAGACGGTGCTGCTGATCGCCATGCTGGCGGCGGCCGGCGGCGCCCTGCTGATCGAGCTGGACCGCGACCGGCCGGTGCCGCCGCCCGGCCGGGGCGGAGGGTGAGCGTCCGCGCGTGAGCATCGCCCCGCCCGCGAATCGCCACGGGCTGACCGAGCAGGAGTACGGGCAGGTCGTCCACGCCCTCGGCCGCGAGCCGAACGCGGTGGAGCTCGGGATGTTCGGCGCCATGTGGTCCGAGCACTGTGCCTACAAGCATTCGCGACCGCTGCTCGCCGGCCTCCCGACCGATGGCGAGCGCGTCCTGGTGGGCCCCGGCGAGAACGCCGGGGCGCTCGACATCGGGGACGGGCTGGCCGTGGTCTTCAAGGTGGAGTCGCATAACCATCCCAGCGCGGTGGAGCCTTACCAGGGGGCCGCGACCGGCGTCGGCGGCATCATCCGCGACATCTTCACCATGGGCGCCCGGCCGGTTGCCCTGCTGAACTCGCTCCGATTCGGGCCGCTCTCCGCCGCTGACGACCCCACCGGCCGGACCGATGCCGCCGCCGCCAGCCGCAACCGGTACCTGCTGGGCGGGGTGGTAGCCGGGATCGCCGGCTACGGCAATTGCATCGGCATCCCGGACGTCGGCGGCGAGGTGGCCTTCGACGCCAGCTTCAACGGCAACCCGCTGGTCAACGCCATGTGCGTCGGCATCGCCCGAACGACCGAGATCACCCTGGCCCGGGCGGCCGGGCCCGGCAACAGCCTGCTGCTGGTGGGCGCCGCCACCGGGCGCGACGGCATCCAGGGAGCCTCCTTCGCGAGTGCCACCCTGGGGGCGGATCGAGACGAACGCCGGCCGGCGGTCCAGGTCGGCGACCCATTCCTGGAGAAGCTGCTGATGGAGGCCTGCCTGGACCTCGCCGGCTCCGACGCGGTGGTGGCCATGCAGGACCTCGGCGCGGCCGGGCTGACCTGCGCCCTGGCCGAGCTGTCGGCGCGCGGTGGCTGCGGCGCGGAGGTGGAGCTGGACCGGGTGCCGACCCGTGA
>JBOGSY010000366.1:0-2184 GCA_050691915.1 Candidatus Limnocylindria bacterium
GCTCCTTCCGAGTTCGTCCCCCTCGCCGAAGAGACCGGGCTGATGGTGCCGCTGGGCCACTGGATCCTGGCGGAGGCCTGCCGGCAGGCGGCCGAGTGGCGTCGAATGCCCGTCGACGCCGCGTTCGACGTGGCGGTGAACGTTTCGTCGCGCCAGCTCCAGGATCCCGGCTTTGCGGCCGGCGTGGCGGCGGCTTTGGCCCGCTCCGACCTGCCGGCGAGCGCGCTCGTGCTCGAGCTGACCGAGAGCGCGCTGCTGGACGAGGGTGACCCGACCAGTGCCTCGATCGACCAGGTCAAGGCGCTCGGTGTTCAGATCGCGCTGGACGACTTCGGAACCGGCTACTCGTCACTGAGCCATCTCCGTCGCTTCCCGATCGACATCCTCAAGATCGATCGCTCGTTCGTCGCCGACATCGACTCCGAGGAGGAGGGTGAGCGAGCGCTCGTCCGTTCCATCATCCGCCTCGCCCACTCGTTGAAGCTCGACACCGTGGCCGAGGGCGTCGAACGTCCTGCCCAGCTATCCCGCCTTCGCGCCCTCGGCGCGCGTCTCGGCCAGGGCTTCCTGTTCGCCAGGCCGATGGAGGCCGCTGAGCTCACCGATCAGATCCGGCGCAAACGGCGCAAGGTGAGCTGACCGTCCGCGGTCGACGCGCCTGAGGCGCTCACGCACGTCCCCGTCGCAGCGCGCGCCCCGGCCGCGCGCCGGTGTGGCGCCCACCGTCCACCACCAGCTCGCCGTTGACGATGACGTGCTCGATTCCCTCCGGGAACTGGCGCGGCCGGTCGTGGGTGGCGTTGGCGCGCACCCGCGCCGCGTCGAACAGCACCAGGTCCGCGGCGAAGCCGTCGCGCAGCAGCCCGCGATCGGCCAGGCCCAGGCGCGCCGCCGGCGCGGAGGTCATGCGGCGCACCGCCTCCGCCAGCCCCAGGATGCCCTCTTCCCTGACGAACTGGCCGAGCACCCGAGGGTAGGAGCCGTAGGTTCGTGGCGACGGCTTCTCGCCCAGGAAGGTCGAATCGGTGCCGATCATGGCCCCCGGGTGGCGCAGGAAGGTGCGCAGCCCATCGGTCCAGGGGCCCGTGGTGACCTGTGCCACCCGCAGGTCCTCGGCCAGCAGCAGGTCGCAGATTGCGTCCACCGCATCGGTCCCGGACTCGCGCATCACGTCGGCCAGGGTGGCGGATTCCCAGCGCAGGTTCTCGGGGCGGGTGAAGGCTCCCAGGCGGACGTCGGCCCAGCCCTCGGCCGAGGCGTAGGCCGCGCCACGCTCGGCGAGCTCCGCGCGGACGCGGTCGCGGGCGCCGCGGTCGGCCAGGCGCTGCTTGAGGGCAGCCGGGCCTCCGGACTGGACCCATTGCGGCAGCTGGATCAGGAGCCGGGTGGAGGCCCACTCATACGGGTAGGTGTCGAAGGTGACGTCTTCGCCCGTCGCGCGCGCGTCGTCCACCAGGGCCAGCAGCTGCTCGGGCGTGCCGGGGTAGGTGCGGCGGTGGTAGAAGTGGGTGATGTGGACCGGGCCCTCGCCGCGACGGCCGATCTCGATCGCCTCGCGAAAGGGATCCAGGAAGCGGTCGCCCAGCGGGTAGCGGACGTGGGTGTGGTAGAACCCCCCCAGCCGCGCAGCCTCGTTGGTCAGCGCCGCCAGCTCATTGGTGGAGGCATAGGAGCCGGGCGGGTAGTCGAGCCCGCTGGAGACCCCCAGGGCACCCTCCTCCATGGCCTCGCGCAGCATGGCCCGCATGCCGGCCGTGGCCCGCCCGTCGGCCGGCGCGTCCTCCCAGCCGATGGCACCGATGCGCAGCGCGCTGTTGCCGACCACCAGGCCGATGTTGATCGCCTGGCGATCGTATCGGTCCAGGTAGGAGGCGACGCTGTCCCAGTCGTAGGGCAGGTCCGGGCGGCCGTCCAGGCCGGCGTTGAGGGTCGCGAAGTCGAGCAGATCCTGCCGGTGGGCGAACGGCGCGTACGAGTTGCCGTCCACGCCGATGACCTCGGTCGTCACCCCCTGCCGAACCTTGGGCTCGTGGCGGGGATCGGCCAGGATCACCAGCCCGCCGTGGGAGTGCAGGTCGATGAAGCCGGGCGCGACGGTCAGCCCCGCGGCATCGATAGTCCGCCGTGCCTGCGGTCGCCAATTCGACGGGCCGAGGTGCAGCCGGCCGTCGCGGATCCCGACGG
>JBOGSY010000367.1:0-2183 GCA_050691915.1 Candidatus Limnocylindria bacterium
GCGTTGGACAGAGGCGCCGGATTATGCCGACTTCAACAGCACGAAGCCCTTGCCCCACAAGGGTTCGCGAGGCCTACTCGGCATAATCCGCTGCTCGGCATAATGCACCCAGCACCGCTGGGCCTTCGTGGCGGGGAACACCTCGCGCAACGCGCCCCAGAACCCCAGCGCCCCGTCGCCGACGGCGAGGGTCGGGGCCCGTATCCCACGCCGTTTCAGGTCGCGGAGCAGATCGGCCCAGGACTCCGTCGACTCCCGGTAGCCATCGGCGATGGCGACGAGCTCCTTGGTGCCATCCACCCGGACACCCACGATGACCAGGCAACAGAGCCGTTCTTCTTCGAGGCGGACGTTGAAGTGAACGCCGTCGGCCCACACGTACACGAAGTCCCGGTCCCGCAGGTCCCGCTGGGCGAAGGCCCGCTGCTCGCCCTGCCACTGGGTCGTCAACCTTGTGATCACCGACGCGCTGAGCCCGGCGGCGGAGCCGAAGAACGCCGCCAACGCCGGCGCGAAGTCACCGCTGCTCATGCCGTGCAGGTACATCAGCGGCAGCACCTCGGTCACCTTCGGGCTCTTGCGGGCCCACGGCGGCAGGATCGAGCTGCGGAACCGGCAGCGCTCGCCGGCGTCGTCGATGCGCTTGTCGTTGACCCGCGGTGCGGTCACCTCGATCCGGCCCGCGGCAGTGGTGATCGTGCGCGGTTCGGCGTGGCCGTTGCGGACCACGAGGCGCCGGCCCCGCTCATCCAGTTCGCCCGCCAGCCGGGCGATGTAGTCGTCGGCTTCGGCCTCGAGCGCGGCGGCCAGAATGCGCCGGGCGCCGTCGAGGACGATCTCATCGAGCGCGCCGTGCAGCTCCGCACGGGCGTCGTCATCGGTCACTACTCTCAACATCGGCGTGCCTTCCTCGCCGGCGTTCCAGCGCCAGCGTGTCTCGTTTCGTTCAACGAGGAAGGTACGTCGCGCCCTCGAACGAACCGCCGATCCACAAGTTCAGGTCATACCTCTCCAGGCGGGGAGCGATTCTAAAGAGGTTCGCATATTAGGGTGACAGACCTGCGACACTTGGGGCATGCTGTTCCAGGTGCTGGTTCTGGTCGTTGGATGGATGTTGGCGTCGCCGGCTGCCCGCCGTGATTTCGAGGGGATGGAGAAGCGCCGGCGGCGGGCGGCGCGGCTGTTTGAGCGGGGGGTCAGTCAGGCGGAGGTGGGTCGGGAGTTGGAGGTGTCGCGCCAGTCGGTGAGCCGCTGGTACGCCGACTGGCAGAAGGCCGGGACGAAGGCGCTCAAGGGAGCAGGTCGGGCAGGTCGCCTGCCCCGGCTCAGCGACGCGCAGCTGCGCCAGGTGGACCGGGCACTGCGCAAGGGACCGCGGGCGCACGGGTTCGCCACCGATCTGTGGACCCTGGATCGGGTGGCGCGGGTGATCGAGGCCGAGACCGGGGTGCGGTATCACCCGGGGCACGTGTGGAAGCTGTTGCGGGACAAGCTGGGGTGGAGCCGCCAGCGGCCGGCGCGCCGGGCGGTCGAACGCGACGACGCTGCGATCGCGCGCTGGGTGGCCACCGACTGGCCGCGCATAAAAAGGGGGCCCGCCGGCGCCGAGCGTGGATCGTCTTCCAAGACGAGTCCGGGGTCTCGCTCCTCCCGCCGGTGAGAGCCACCTGGGCGCCGCGGGGCCAGACCCCGGTGCTGCGCCACCGGTTCAACTGGAAGCGCCTGTCGATGGCCGCCGCCCTGGCCTACGCGCACGACCGCTCCGACGCCCGCATCGTGTTCCAGACCCGCCCCGGCGCCTACAACGACGAGTCCCTCATCGAGTTCCTCGACGCGCTGCACGACGAGCTCGGCGGCGCCAAGGTCACCCTGATCTGGGATGGGCTCCCCTCGCACCGCAGCCGCAAGATGCAAGCGTTCATCCGCTCCCAGCGGGGCTGGCTGGTCGTCGAACGCCTCCCCGGCTACGCCCCCGACCTCAACCCCGTCGAAGGCCTGTGGGGAAACGTCAAGGGCACCGAGCTGGCCAACCTGTGCGCCGACACCATCGACGAACCCGCCCAGGCCGCCCTCGCCGGCGTCGATCGCGTCCGCGGCGACCACGACCTCGCGTTCGCGTTCCTGCGCCACTGTGGCCTCTCGCTATGACCAGATTGTCACTGTATTATGCGAACCTCTTTAAG
>JBOGSY010000368.1:0-2177 GCA_050691915.1 Candidatus Limnocylindria bacterium
GGTCGATGATCGGGCGGTGCCCGGCCACTGGGAGGGCGACCTGCTGATGGGTCGTGGCAACCGCTCGGCGATCGGCACCTTGGTCGAGCGCCGCACGCGGTTCGTCATGCTCGTGGCGCTGCCCCAAGGCCGGACCGCCGAGGCGGTGCGCGACGCGCTCGCGGCCCGGATCGTGACCCTGCCCGCCCAGTTGCGCCGCAGCCTGACCTGGGACCGCGGCAAGGAGATGTCCGAGCACGCGGCCTTCAGCGTGGCCACTGGCGTCCCGGTCTACTTCTGTGATCCCCACAGCCCCTGGCAGCGAGGCAGCAACGAGAACACCAACGGGCTGCTGCGCCAGTACTTCCCCAAGGGCACAGACCTGTCGCCCTACGACCAGGATCAGCTCGACGCCGTGGCTCGAGAGCTCAACGGACGGCCTCGACAAACCCTCGGCTGGCTGAAACCATGTGAGGCGTTTGCGGAGGTTGTTGCGTCGACCGGTTGATTCCGCCTCGCCCAGGGCTCGAATCGTGGCCGAATCGTCGCCGATTCCACCACCAGGTGGTGATCCCGCGACGAAACGCCGGAATCGTGGCCGTTACCACCACCAGGTGGTGATCCCGCGACTAAACGCCCGCATCGTGGCCGAATCGTGGCCGTTACCACCACCAGGTGGTGATCCCGCGACGAAACGCCCGAATCGTGGCCGTTACCACCACCTGGTGGTGATCCCGCGACGAAGTCGGCGGGCACACACGAGCGGGACCGGCCGCGAGCGGGACCGGCCGCGAGACGGAGCGGGGCCGGGCCATACGCCAAACCGAGGTGAGCCGCTAGAATCGCGGGGCGAGCCCTGTCCCAGGAGATCACGCCGTGTACGCCGACGAGTTCAGCATCTACGCCGGCAACGCCAATCGTCCCCTGGCGGAGAAGATCTGCCGCTACCTGCGGACAGACATGGGCCAGGTGGACGTCTTCCAGTTCGCGAACGAGAACATCTTCGTGCGGGTCATGGAGAACGTCCGCGAGCAGGATGTCTTCCTGGTCCAGCCCACCTGCCGGCCGGTGAACCAGTCGATCATGGAGCTGCTGATCATGATCGACGCCTTCAAGCGGGCCAGCGCCGGACGGATCACGGCGGTGATGCCGTACTACAGCTACGGCCGCTCGGACAAGAAGGACCAGCCGCGGGTGCCGATCACCGCCCGCCTGATCGCGGACATGCTGACCGTGGCCGGCGCCGACCGGGTCCTCACCATGGACCTGCACCAGGGCCAGATCCAGGGCTTCTTCAGCATCCCGGTCGACGAGCTGACCGCTGTTGACATCCTGTGCCGCTACATCCAGGCAAAGGAGCTGCCGGAGGTGGTGGTCGTCAGCGAGCTCGGCTTCGCCAAGAAGGCGCGCAACTTCGCGGAGAAGCTGGCGGCCCCGCTGGCGATCGTCGAGAAGCGGCGGGTGGGCAACGAGGACAAGACCGAGCTGATGAACATCATCGGCGAGGTGGCCGGCAAGACCGCCGTGATCATCGACGACGAGATCGACACCGCCGGCTCGCTGATGGAGGCGGTCGACGCGCTGGTGGCCGAGGGGGCGACCGCGGTCTACTCCTGCGCCACCCATGGCGTCTTCTCGGGAGCCGCCCTTGAGCGGATCGCCGCCAGCCAGCTCCAGGAAGTCATCGTGACCGATACGATCCCGCTCTCCGACGAGGCGCCCGACGACCGGATCACGGTCCTCTCCATCGCGCCGCTCTTCGGCGAGGCGATCAAGCGCATCCATCGCGGCGAGAGCGTGGGGGCGCTCTTCTCCTCGGAGGTGCAGCTGGTCGAGGAGATGACCTTCTGGGGCATCGAGGCCGCGGCCGCCCCGGGGGACGAGGATCCCGCGGTGGTGGCCGTCGAGGGCTGACCCGGGACACCTCGATGCCCGACCCCACCGGCTGGCTGCTCGGCTCCGGAGAGCCGGCCATCCGCGGTATGACGCGGCGGGACGTCCTGGGCGAGCCGGATCCTCCCGACCTGGGCCGGGTGCTGGAGGGCGGCATGGTCGCGGCGCTCCTCGCCGGCCAGGCGCCGGACGGCGGCTTCGGGGGGCATCCGTACCGCAAGTGGACCGGTGCCCACTGGCGCCTCATCAGCCTGGTGGAGCTCGAGGTCCCCGCCGGCCAGCCGGGCGCGCTCGCCGCCCTGGAC
>JBOGSY010000369.1:0-2155 GCA_050691915.1 Candidatus Limnocylindria bacterium
GTGGTGGCCACTGGCTTGAGCGGATGATGACGCCGCGCCAGTTGGAGACCTTCCATCGCACCCAGGCGCTGATGTCGCTGCTGGAGGGCTACTCCAACCACGTCATGAACGCCGCCGGCGAGCGGCTGCTGCCCGGCTTCGGCCAGATTCACGATCGCTTCGAGCGCCGCAACGAGTCGCGCACCGCCGTGGAGCGGGTCATCATGCGGATCACCGGCCTGGACCTGAAGATGGAGCAGTACGTGGCCGGTGAGCGCTTCGTGGCCTCCGTGATCGCCAGCCGCGACCGCGCGTTCCTCAATCGGGTATGGGAGGGCCCGGCGAACCTGCCCAGCCTGGGGGAGATCCGCGACCCGGCGGGCTGGATCCAGCGCATCGAGGAGGGAGCGCGCTGAGCTCCGACCGGATCGTCGTCCTGGCCACGCCGATCTTTGGCGCCCCGCTCTCCGCGGCGCACGTCGCGCGGATCGAGACGGTGCCGGGAGCCCGGGTGGTCTCCATCTCGCGCGAGGGCCTGGTCCACGACGACGCCGAGGAGGCGCTCGCCAATGCCCGGGTCCTGCTGCGGGGCGGCGTCCCGGCATCGGTCCTGGACCACATCATCGCCCGCGCCCCGCGGCTGGAGTGGATCCACTCGTTCTCGGCGGGAGTGGAGCGGGTGGCCACCGCCGCCGTGCGCGAGCACAGCCTGCTGGTCACCAATGCGCGCGGCGTCTTCAGCCGGCCGATCGCCGAGTACGTGGTCATGTGGTGCCTGGCCATCGCCCGGCGGCTGCCGCAGCTGCTGGAGCTGCAGCGCGAGCGAACCTGGCAGCCGCTGCGCGGCCGCGAGCTCGCCAGCCTGACGGTGGGGATCGTGGGCTACGGCAGCATCGGGTCGGAGATCGCGCGCCTGCTGCAGCCGTTCGGGACGGCCATCGTCGCGACCCGCCGCCGTCCTGAGCTGGGGGCCGCGGAGGCGAACGTGCAGCTGATGGGCGACGATCGCCTGGACGAGCTGTTGAGCGCGAGCGACGTGGTCGTCATCGCCGCCCCGCTGACCGAGTCCACGGCCGGCATGATCGGCGCGCCGCAGCTCCAGGAGATGCGCGAGAGCGGCTGGCTGATCAACATCGCCCGCGGCAGGCTGATCGACGAGCTCGGCCTGCGGCGCGCGCTGGAGTCGGGATGGATCGCCGGCGCGGTGCTGGACGTCTTCAACGAGGAGCCGCTGCCGCCGGAGTCGCCGCTGTACGGGACGCCGAACCTGATCGTGACCCCCCACACCTCGTGGTCCAGCGACCGGGTGGTGGATCGGTCCATCGACCTGTTCGTGGAGAACCTGCAGCGCTTCGCCGCCGGCCAGGCACTGGAGAACGTGGTCGACCTGGAGGCCGGGTACTGAGCGCATGCAGGTCACCATCGTGGGCCTGCCGGGCTCGGGCAAGACGACCGTCTTCAACGCGCTGACCGGGGGCATGGCGGAGACGGGCGGGTTCTCGGGCGGCCGGGCCGCCCCCAACATCGGCGTGGTGAAGGTTCCCGATGAGCGGCTCGACCGGCTGTCCGACCTGTTCAAGCCCAGGAAGACCACCCCTGCCGACGTCACCTACGTCGACGTGGCTATCCCGGCGGGGGCCGCGCGGGAGGGGACCATCCAGCCCGATGTCCTCGCCCAGATCCGCAACGCGGATGCGCTGCTGCACGTGGCGCGCGCCTTCGACGGGGGTGCCGCCGACCGAGCCTCCGATCCCTGGCGCGACGTGGACGAGCTGGACCTGGAGTTCACCGTGGCGGACCTGTCGGTGATCGAGAAGCGGTTGGAGAAGCTGCGCACCTCCGGCCGTCACGGCTCGCCCGGCGAGCGCGAGCAGAACGCGCTGGAGGAGGAGCTGCTCGCGCGCCTGGAGCCGCACCTGTCGGCCGGCGGCCCGCTGCGCGCCTACGGCCTGACCGATGACGAGGAACGGCGGCTGCGCGGCTACCGGTTCCTGACCCAGAAGCCCGTGCTGGTGGTGCTCAACATCGACGAGGCGCGCCTGGGCGAGGTCGCCGCGCTGGAGGAGGACGGGCGCTCGCGCTACGCACACCCCGAGTCGGACGTGGCCGCACTGGCCGGCAAGATCGAGGCGGAGATCGCCCAGCTTCCCGCAGAGGATGCGGCGCTCTTCATGGA
>JBOGSY010000370.1:0-2153 GCA_050691915.1 Candidatus Limnocylindria bacterium
GGCGTGCAGCTGGCCGCAGGCGGCGTCGATCTCGCGGCCGCGCGTGTCGCGCACGGTGACGTTCACGCCGGCGGCGCGCACCACCGCGGCAAAGGCCGCCAGCCTCTCGGGCGGCGTGCCGCTCCAGCGCGAGCCGGGCGTCGGGTTGAGCGGGATCAGGTTGACGTGGCTGCGCCAGCCGCGGGCCAGCGCGCCCAGCCGTTCGGCCAGGACCAGCGTGTCGTTCATGCCGTCGATCATCACGTACTCCAGGCTGACCCGCCGCCGGGTGCGGGCGGCGAAGCCGCGGCCGGCGGCCAGCAGCTCTGCCAGCGGCCACTTGCGGTTGAGCGGCACCAGCTCGTCACGCAGCTCGTCGTCGGCGGCGTGGAGGCTGATCGCCAGGTTGACCTGCGGCAGCTCGGCGATCATGCGCTCGATCCCCGGCACCACACCGGAGGTGCTGACCGTGATGTGGCGCGCCCCGATCCCCAGGCGTGCCGGGTCGTTCAGCAGGCGCACCGCGGCGAAGACGCGGTCCGCGTTGTTGAGCGGCTCGCCCATGCCCATGAAGACGATGTTGTAGTGGGCCGTGCCTGCGCCGGGCCGCCAGTCCGCGCCGAGCGCCTGCCACGGCGCGCGGTGCCAGTGGAGCACCTGGTCCACGATCTCGCCGGGGGTCAGCTGCCGCCCGAAGCCGGCCTGGCCGGTGGCGCAGAACGGGCAGCCCACCGCGCAGCCGGCCTGGCTGGAGATGCAGATGGTGGTCCGCTCGCCGGCTCCGCGGCGCGCCGGGTAGCGCATCAGGACCGACTCGACCCGCTGCCCGTCGTGCAGCTCGTGGACGGCCTTGGCGGTCAGGCCGCCGTCCGCGGTCAGCACGTGGCTGGCGGCGACGGTCGAGAAGCGGAGCTGCGCGCCCAGGGCGGTTCGCAGCGCGCGCGGCAGCTCGGTCAGGTCTGCGAAGCCGGTGACCTCCGGGCGGTGCACCCCGGCCAGCACCTGGCCGGCCCGATACGCAGGCTCGCCGCGGGCCTCGAGCCACGCGGCGAGTGCGTCGGAGTCGACTTCGCTGATCGCCGGCCGCGGGCCGGCGAGCTGCAGCTCAGTCACGCCGGCCGGCAATCAGCATCAGGTAGTAGAGGAAGGTGAGCAGTGCGGTGAGGGCGGCGGCCACGTACGTCCAGGCCGCGGCCTTGAGCACCTGCTGGGCGCCGGTCTGGCGCTCACCGGCCAGCCCGACGCTGGCGACGAAGGCGAGCGCCTTGCCGGATGCGCCGATCTCGACCGGCAGGGTCACGAACGTGAACAGCACGGCCGCACCGAACGCGATCAGCCCGATCCAGGCCAGGCCCAGGACGTTGAAGATCAGGCCGGCGATGATCAGCCACGGCGCGATGCCGCTGCCGAACTGCACGGCCGGCACGATCGCCTGCCGCACGGCCATCCACGGGTCGCGCTCGCGATCCTGGAGGGCGTGGCCCACCTCGTGGGCGATGACCGCCGCGGCGGCCACCGACAGTCGCTCGCCGCCGGGCACGCCCAGCGCGGCACCGGTCGGGTCGTAGTGGCCGAGCTCCGGCTTGCCGGCGACGGCGCTGCTGACGCGCAGCACCTTGCCGCGCGGGTCGTAGTGGTCGGTCAGCTGCCCGGGGACGGGCTCGATCTTGACATCGGTCAGGCCCTGCCGGTCCAGCAGGCGGCGGGCGAAGTCGAAGGCGGACAGGTTGATGCCGGAGTCGACCTTCGACCACTTGGCGTAGGTCGAGCGCACGCGCCACGCGGCCCAGCCGGTGAGGGCGATGCTCGGAAGCATCACGAGAAGGATATAGGGCAGGAATCCACCCATCGTTGGTCTGCTACCTCCTTGGAAGCGAGATCGAGTATAGCCGAGGGTGCGTGAAGGCTCGATGATGGCCCGATGAAGACGGCACCACCATGCCCACCGGCGCATGGCGGCACGCCGCGTGCGGGAGGGATGGGCAGGCCAACCCGACCATCAGACATGGGGACCGATACGCCATGAGCACGCACCGAATAGACAAGACGATCAACCGGGTGACCGCGCGCCGGAGCCCGGGCCCGGCACGCTTCCTGACCGCGGCGGGGCTGGGCGCCGCCCTGGGCGCCATCGCCGCCTTCCTGCTGGACCCGGCTCGCGGCCGCAGCCGGAG
>JBOGSY010000371.1:0-2145 GCA_050691915.1 Candidatus Limnocylindria bacterium
GCCGGCACCGGTCGCTGGGAGCGGTGGCTGGTGGGCCTGGCGCTGCTGGGTCCGGGCCTGGCGCGCACCGTCGACCAGTCCCCGCGCGATGCCGACGTGGCGGACCTGAAGGGCGTGGTCGAGGCCCTGCACCTGGCGCTCGGCCTGCCCACGCCCGGCTTCCGGGGAGAGACGGCGGAGGAGCGGCACCCGCACCTGCATCCCGGCCGGGCGGGCCGCATCGTCGACGCCGCCGGCCGCGATTACGGCAGCCTGGGCGAGGTGGATCCATCGGTCGCCGCCGCCTGGGACCTGCCGGGCCGGCCCGTGATCGCCGCCATCGACCTGGGGGCGCTGCTCGCCCTCGCCACGGACCGGCGCGCCGCGCGGGCGGTTCCCGCCGCCCAGCCGATCGACCGCGACGTGGCGGTCGTGCTGGACGAGGCCACCCCGCTGGGGGAGCTGCTGCGGGTCCTGCGCGGCAACGCCGGTCCCTTGCTGGCCGATGCCCGCGTCTTCGACGTCTATCGCGGCCCGCAGGTGGGCCCCGGGCGCGTGTCGTACGCCATCGCCCTCCGCTTCCAGCCGGAGGAGGCGGGCGACGAGAAGAGCGTCGAGCGTGCCCTCAACCGGGTGCTCGGCGCCGTCCGCCACCACCTGGGGGCGGAGGTCCGCTGAGCCGGCGCAGTGGTTCGGCCTTGTGCGGGCCGGAGACGGGCTGCTACCCTTCGCCCGCCCGAGCCGGCGCAGCCGCGGCCCGGGACGAATCGCTGAGGAGGTAGGGGCCGTGGAGTTCTTCTCCCGTCTGAGCCCAATCGACCTGTTCATCGTCGCGGCCCTGGCCGGCGGCGTGTTCGCCGGCTTCACCCAGGGCCTGATCCGCTATGCGCTCAACGCGGTGGTGGTCGTCATCGCCTTCGTCATCTCGGCCCAGCTCAAGGGGCCGATGTACGAGCTGCTGGGCTTCTGGGAGGCCTTCACCCCACAGCTGCGCGAGCAGCTCATCTTCCTGGTCCTGTTCATCGGCCTGGTGGTCGGCGGCTGGTTCATCGTGCGCGCCTTCTACCAGCGGACCAGGCTGCCGATCGTCCGGCAGCTCGACGAGCTGGGCGGTGCCGTGCTGGGTCTGCTCTTCGCCGCCCTCTCGATCGTCTTCCTGCTGGTCGTCATGGACTCGTTCTTCCTGACCGCCCCCGACACCGAGGTGGCGGACTCCGGCATCCTCAAGGGCTTCTACGAAGCGATGAGCGACTCGGTCCTGGTGGAGGTCTTCCGGACGACCCTGATCCCGACCGTCGGCCTGGTGGCCCGGCCGTTCGTCCCCAGCGAGATCGCCGAGCTGCTGGAGCTGCAGTGACCCCGGCCGCGGCCGAGGCGGCTGCCGGCGGCCCCGGCCCTGGCGTCCGCGTTGCCGACCGCGCCTGGTTCGACCGGCCGGCCACCGAGGTCGCCGCCGACCTGCTGGGCGCCACCCTGGTCCACGCCGGTCCGGAGGGGACGGTCGCCGGGCGGATCGTGGAGGTGGAGGCCTACCAGGGGCCGGAGGACCGGGCGGCGCACTCCTGGCGCGGGCGCACGGCACGCAATGCCGTCATGTTCGGCCCGCCGGGCCACCTGTACGTCTACCTGGTCTACGGCCTCCACCACTGTGCCAACGTGGTATGCGGCCCCGGCGACAAGCCGGAGGCGGTCCTGATCCGGGCCGCCGCCATCACGCGGGGCGTTGCGCTGGCCGCCCGCCGACGCGGGCACGTTCCCACCCGGCGGCTGGCGGCCGGGCCTGGCAACCTGGGTGCCGCGTTCGGGATCGACCGCCGCCTCAACGGCAGCGATCTCCTGGCCGGGCCGGTTCGGATCGTTCCCGGTCCGCGCCCCGCCGTCACCGCCCGCACGCCGCGGATCGGCGTGGCCTACGCCGGGACCTGGGCGGACGCGCCGCTCCGCTTCGTGATCCCCGATGACCCGCACCGCTCCCGACCCTGACCCCGCGCCCGGAGCGGCCGCCGACGAGGGCACCCTGCGGGCGCTGGAGTTCGCCGCCATCGTGGAGCAGCTCGCCGCCCGGACGTCGTTCGCGCCGGGGCGCGAGCTGGCCGAGGCCACCCAGCCGCTGGCGGACGCGGCGCACGTCGGGCTCCTCCAGGACCAGACCGATGAGGCGGTGGG
>JBOGSY010000372.1:0-2138 GCA_050691915.1 Candidatus Limnocylindria bacterium
AGTGAGGAGGGCGGGCGCAAGCGGATCCTGGTGATCAACGACACCAAGGAGATCCTGGAGCTCTTCCGCGACGTGCTGGAGGGCGAGATGGGTCACGAGGTGATCCTGATGAGCTTCGCCCCGGACGAGCTGTCGCGGATCGTGGACGTCGCGCCGGACCTGGTGATCGTGGACTTCGTGATCGGGGACCGCGAGATGGAGGGCTGGCAGCTGCTCCAGAAGATGCGGATGCACCCGGCCACGGCCGGGATCCCGGTCGTCGCCTGCACCGCGGCCGTCAAGCAGGTGCGCGAGTCGGAGGCCTACCTCCTGGAGCAGGGCGTCGAGGTGGTCCTCAAGCCGTTCACCATCGCCCAGCTGGAGAGCGCGGTGCGCAACGGCCTGAAGACCGTGGGCTCCGCCTGGGGCCTGAGCCCGGAGTCGGCGGATGCCGCGGCGGCCGACTGACCGGCGGCGCTCCGCGGCGAGCGTGGGCGAGGCCGGGCGAGCCTAGAAGAGGCCGGGCGGCGGCTCCCAGCGGTCCGCCAGGAGGGTGACCTTGACCGGCGGTCCGGTGACCTCCTCGGTCTTTTCCTTGACGGTCTGGATCAGCTCCCCGGCCCACGGGCAGAAGGGCGTGGTGAGCACCATCTTGATCTCGGTGGGCGCGCCCTCCGACCCGATCTCGACGTGCTTGATCAGGTCGAGGTCCACGATGCTCATCCCGATCTCCGGATCGTGGATGTCGTAGAGCGCCGTCATCACCTCGTCGACCTTGGCGAGGTTCGAATCGATGGCCATATCCCGACCAGAATACCAAGGATTCGCCGGGAAGCCACCGGGGGCCACCCGTCCCCCAGCCCGCTTCGCCCTCCGCGGCCAGCGCGTCGAGCGCGGACCGGGCGGCAGGTCACCCTCAGACCAGGCGGGTGTCGAACTTCGGATGCGGGGCGGGGACAGGCGGCCGGACGCGGGTGTAGCCCTCATACGCCACCCCGTCGCGATCGATGCCGGCCTGCAGCTCCAGCGCCTCCTGGGCCGCGTCCGGCTGCGAGGCGTGGCAGGCGAGCGCCGCGATCTTGCGCCCGGCCACGGTGGTGACGTCGATCCGATGGGTGGCTGCCCCCTCCTCCGGGGAGAGGTCGTAGCGCCGCGCGCCGGGCCCGAAGACCGGCGAGATCACGTAGACCGCGTGGGGCGCGATCCCCACCTCGGCCAGGCGCTCGACCGCCCAGCGGGTGGCCGACCCCACCACCACGTGATCGGGGTGCCCGGTGATGCCGTGGGTCCCGAAGGTGATGACCGCGTCCGGCCGGCGGTCCGCAAGCCAGGTCGCGATCTCATCGACCAGCTGGGCGAAGGGCATGTCGGCCACCCCGCCGTCCGGGTAGCCCTCCAGGACGGTCACCTCGCTGAGGCCGATCTTGCCCGCCGCGCAGCGCAGCTCGTCCTCGCGGGTCTGGGCGAAGTCGGCGTCGGCCGCACCGTCCGGGGTGCCCGCCTCGCCGCGGGTCACCACCAGCAGCCGGCAGGTGCGCCCCGCGTCGTGGGCCAGGGCCAGCGCCCCGGCGCAGCCGAAGCTCTCGTCGTCCGGGTGGGCCAGCACGGCGGCCAGGCCGCCGATCTCGTCGTCCGGTCGCTGATGGGTCACGCGTCCTCCTCGCTGGGGTCGTCGCTGAGCAGGCTCCAGCCGCGCTGGGCGACGGCGCTCCTCATCGTACGCAGCACAGCCAGCTTCGCGCTGGCCACCTCCGTCATGAACCGGGCCGTGCCCGCGTCGTCCAGGGTGGAGCCCACCGGCGCCGGGTCGCGGCCGACGTTGAGCCAGGCCAGGTGGTAGCGGTTCATCCGGCCCCAGACCCGCTCCAGCAGCTCATCCGAGTTGAGGAGCCACGCCCGGAACAGGTTCCAGTCCGGCTTGGCCACGATCGCCTCGCCATCGGCGATCAGCGCATCGGTGAGCGCCAGGAAGCGGCTGCGTGACATGACCGCGCGGCCCGGCGGCGCGGTCCTGCCCGGGCGAGCCGGGGATTCGGACATGGGCGGAGGATAGGCCAGCGGCACCCGCCGCGCCCGTTCGTACTATTGCCCGGCCGGCCGCCGAGCCGAAGACTCGCGGTGCACCGCCGCACCAGGTACCACGTGGACCGAGCCGATCC
>JBOGSY010000373.1:0-2135 GCA_050691915.1 Candidatus Limnocylindria bacterium
TGCCTATGACTATGTTGAACGCATCACCAGACGAAACGGCGCTGAGCAGGGCAAACCCCGCTGGACAACGACCTCCTCAACATAATCGTTCGCGGGACATACAACCGTGCTTGCGCTGTTCGCACACGGCTCTTCGGGACGGCGGGTTATGACCCCCGCCGCCGGCCGGTTTGCGACCTCGAATCATCCTCACTCCAAAGCCAGTCGTGGCTGGGTGGGGGCGATGATGTTCCTGCGGGACCGGAGGTGCAGATCGACCAGGCGAGTCAGGCCGCGCTCGGTGAAGAACCTCACGGGCATGGCCTTATCGACGGCCGGGGCGTGGCTGAGTGCCCACGTGGACTTGCGTCCGGCGTAGACCTGGCCCCACGCGCTCTGCCACTTGACCCCGAGCTTGACGAGGTTGCGGGCGATCGTTCGTTGTCGCCTCCAGTGCTTGAGCACGATCGCGCGCAAACGCCGACGGATGTGGGCGTCCAACGCGCGGAGCGTGAACTCCTCGCTGGCCGCGGCGATCCCGAAGAACTGGTGCCACCCGCGCAGCCACACGTTGATCCTGTGGATGCAGCTCGCAAGCGTGCCACCCCAAGATCTCGGTGTGAGTTCGCGGATGCGTGCCATCGCGAGCCGCTTGGTGCGCTCAGACAGCAGCACCTCCACGGTCCCGTCCTGCGGATCGCGCCGCAGGCAGAAACCGAGGAAGTGGCGGTCCTCCGGCCGGGCGACGGCCGACTTGTCGTGGTTGATCTTCAGGCGCAAGCGCCGTCCGATGAACCGCTCCAGGCTGGCCATCACCCGCAACCCGGCCCGCTCGCTTGCCACATAGACATTGGCGTCGTCGGCATAGCGCACGAACCGGTGGCCACGCCGGGCAAGCTCACGGTCGAGCTCGTCCAGCACGATGTTCGACAGCAACGGCGACAACGGCGAGCCCTGAGGCACGCCCTCGTCGGTCGCGATCACGACACCGTCCGGCAGCACCACCTTGGCCGCCAGCAACCTGCCGATCAGCACGAGCAGCCTGCGGTCGCTGACCCGCTGCGCGAGCCGGGCCAGCAGCCGCTGATGGTTGACGCGATCAAAGAACCTGTCCAGATCGACATCGACCACCCACTCGTAGCCGTCCTGCAGATGCTGGCCCGCCTCGGCGACCGCCGTGTGGCAACTGCGGCCAGGTCGAAACCCATGGCTTGACGGGTGAAACGTCGGCTCAAACAGCGGCTCGAGCACCTGCCGCACGGCCTCCATCACCACCCGATCCGCCACGTTGGGGATCCCCAACCCGCGCTGCCCGCCACCCGCCTTCGGGATCAGCGCCCGGCGAACCTCGCCCGGACGCCAGCGCCCCTCCAGCAGATCGCGTCGCAGCTTCGGGGAGACAGCCGGCCACTGCTCTCGCAGCACCTGCACCGTCATCCCGTCCGGGCCAGCAGCCCCCTTGTTCGACACCACCTTCAACAACGCCGAGTCGAGACGCTCGACGACCTCGTCCATCATCGCGGGCGCGCTCTGCTGCGCGTTGACAACCGCCTTCGGCACCCCCATCGCACGGAGGCTCCCTTGCGGGACTTCTGCTGTCGCGATCGGCAGACACAACTGCGACGCCGCTTCTTCGACCGGGACCGCCTTCCCTTGCCCGCCGAGGCTCGACTCGGCGGGCTTGGCGGGCATTACCCCGCCGTCCGGTCCTACGCGGTCCTCCGACTTCTGCTGGGCCATCAGCCTTCGTCCTCTCGTCCTCCGGCCTACCGACCGATCCGGTCGGCACCCAGCAGATCTCCTGGGGTAAGACGCTGAGATTTCGCTGCGATCGCGTCACCACTACGCCCCCGGTCATCAGACAGGAACAGGGCATCGCTGCCGCGAGCCAGCTCACCCCGCCCGGGGAACGCCTTACGGCGCTTCACTTCCGTTCGCCACCGCAACGCATCTACGGCTTCCTTCAGACCCGCCCTCACGGAAGCACGCCAACCAAACCAGCCGCCAGCGAGCCGCCCGGTGAACTCCGGGCCGCGCCCTTGCCTCATCGATGTTGGGTTCCCCCTGTCAGGGCCCCAGAACAGGACTCACACCTCCGATCTCAACGCCATGCCCAGCACACCCGGGCCCCTCCGGTCGCCTCCGGCTCCCTGCGG
>JBOGSY010000374.1:0-2131 GCA_050691915.1 Candidatus Limnocylindria bacterium
CTTCGTACACCGGCTCCAGCCGCTCGTAGACCGATGCCGACGCCGGCACGGTGCTCCAGGTGTTGCCATCGACCGGGTCCCGGTAGGCGGTGGCGACCCGGATCCGCTCGAATCCATCCAGCACGTCCAGCTTGGTGAGGGCGATCGCGCTGTAACCGGCCAGCCGGGCGCTGAAGCGGACCGCGACCGCGTCGTACCAGCCGCAGCGCCGGGGTCGCCCGGTGGAAGTGCCGTACTCGGCACCTCGCTCGCGCAGCCGCTCCCCGTCGCCATCCTCCAGCTCGGTCGGCAGCGGACCGGAGCCCACCGCGGTGGTGTAGGCCTTGGCCACGCCGAGCACCCGATCGATGGCCACCGCCGGCAGCCCGGCCCCCAGGCTGGCGCCGCCGGGGATGGGGCTGGAGGAGGTGACGAACGGGTAGATCCCCCAGTCGATGTCGCGCATGGTCCCCAGCTGCCCTTCCAGCAGGACATGCTCGCCGGCGCCCAGGGCCGCGTCGACCATGGCCTGGCCGTCGACCACGTGCGGCCGCAGCCGCTCCCCGGCATCCAGGTGAGTCCGGGCCACCCGCTCCTCGTCCAGCGCCGCATCGATCAGCGGGGCCATCTCATCCTGCGCGCCACCCGCCCCGAAGTACCCCTCCACGATGCGACGGGCGCGTTCCAGGGCGGTGTGCAGCCGCGCCCGGAAGAGATCGGTCTCCAGCAGGTCGACGACCCGGATGCCGCGGCGCGCGATCTTGTCGACGTAGGCGGGACCGATCCCACGGCTGGTGGTCCCCAGCTTGGCAGCCCCGCGCTCGCGCTCCTCCAGCTGGTCGATCAGGACGTGATGCGGCATGACCAGGTGAGCCCGGTCGGCGATGAACAGGTTGGCGCAGTCGAAGCCCGCCTCGCGCAGCCCGTCCAGCTCCTGGACCAGGGCCGGCGGGTTGATGACGACCCCGTTGCCGAGCAGGTTGCTGGTGGCCGGATAGAAGATGCCGGAAGGGATCAGGTGCAGCTTGAAGTGGCCGTGCGGGTTGACGACCGTGTGGCCGGCGTTGTTGCCCCCGCCGTAGCGCACCACCAGGTCGGCGTCCTGGGCAAGGTAGTCGACCACCCGGCCCTTTCCCTCGTCGCCCCACTGGGCGCCGACGACGGCGATCACGGACATGGGCCTTCGCGGTCCTCGTGCGGCGGGAGACAATCATGGTACCGCCGACGTGAGCCCCTTCCCGCACGTTTCGCCACGGACTGGTGCTACCGGCCAGGGAGCCACCCGCGCAGGCCGCATCTGGTCAGCTTCACCAGCCGGCGACCAGTTCCGACCTCGAATCGGCCGCCAGCGCGCCCCATCCGGCATCATCGTGGCCGATGCCGCCACCCACTGACCATCCAGAGAGGATCCGACCGCCGCGCGCCTCCCCCGAGCAGAGGTTTCGCCCCAGGGATCCATCGGCCACGCTGAGGGCTCAGCCGGACGATCCGGAGCGGCGAGGTTACGCCGGACGAGATTCCGCCCCCCGATTCGGGCGCCGGGTGGCCGTTGGACTCGTGGGGCGTATCGGCCAGGGAAGGCCGGGGCGCGCGGTGCGTAGTTTCGCCCCGGGGATCCATCGGCCACGCTGAGGGCTCAGCCGGACGATCCGCTGCGGCGAGGTTACGCCGGACGAGATTCAGCGCGCCGATTCGGGCGCCGGGTGGCCGTTGGACTCGTGGGGCGTATCGGCCAGGGGGAGGAGGCGGCCCGGCCCCGGCCGCGGTGCGGGGCGGCGCCCCATCCTGCCACGTTGTGGCCGCTACCGCCGCCACTCGGTGGCGGAACCGATGCGATGCTCGCCGTGCCGGCCAATGGTGCCGCGGCGGACAGCGAAGGAGCGCCGTGTGGGCGGCGCTCGCATCGGTCTCGCGTGGATGCGCTCAGACTCAGGCCCGGGTGGCGCGCACCTTGTCGAAGCAGCTGGAGCAGTACACCGGGCGGTCGTTCCGCGGCAGGAACGGGACCAGGGCCTGGCCTCCGCACTCGGCACAGACCGCGGCGTGCATCTCGCGCTGCCCGCCCCCACCTCCGGAGCCGATCCCCAGGGCTCTGTTCTGCTTCGCCACCGCTCGGCAGCTGGGACACCGCTGGGGCTCGTTGACGAGGCCC
>JBOGSY010000375.1:0-2116 GCA_050691915.1 Candidatus Limnocylindria bacterium
GGCCACCCAGCCGCTGCGCACCGCCGACGGGCAGCGCGTGCTCCTGGGCGCCAATGTGGGGCGGCCTGAGGAGGCGGCGGCCGCTCTGGCCGCCGGCGCCGAGGCGATTGGCCTGTTCCGCACCGAGTTCATGTTCATGGGGCGCCAGCGGCCGCCGGACGAGGAGACCCAGGCGGCGGCCTACGCCCAGGTCCTCGCCGCCTTCGACCCGCGGCCGGTGGTGATCCGCCTCATCGACCTGGGCGGCGACAAGGACCTGCCCTACCTGGGCCTGCCGCGCGAGGAGAACCCCTTTCTGGGGGTGCGCGCCATCCGGCTCGCGCGCCGCGACCCGGAGCTGCAGCTGACCCAGCTGCGCGCCATCCTGCGGGCCGGTGCCCGGACCGGCACCACGCCCTGGGTCATGGCCCCGATGGTGGCCGATGCCGACGACGTGGCGCTCCTGCACGACCTGTGCGACCGGGCGGCGGCCGCGGTGCCCGACGGCGTTGCGATCAGGCGGGGGATCATGGTCGAGATCCCGTCGGCCGCCCTGCTGAGCCACGACCTGGCCGGGCGGGTGGACTTCATGAGCATCGGCACCAACGACCTGACTCAGTACCTGCTGGCCGCCGACCGCACCAACGCGGAGCTGGCCGCCTACCAGGATGCCCTGCACCCGGCCGTGATCCGTGCGGTGCGCGCCACGGTGGAGGGTGGTCGGGCGGCCGGCATCCCGGTGGCCGTCTGCGGTGAGCTGGCCGGCGACCCGGCGGGAGCGGTGGTCCTGGCCGGCCTGGGCGTCGACGAGCTGAGCATGGAGGCCTCCGCCTTCGGAGCGGTCAAGCGGGCGCTGGGCTCGGTGAGCCTGGCGGATGCCGGCGCCGTCGCGGCCCGGGCCGCCGATGCGAACGGAGCGGCCGCGGTGCGGGCGATGGTCGACGAGTTGCTGGCGGGCCCGGTGGCGACGGCCGGATGACCGCGCCGCCGCGGCTGACGACCCTGCCCAACATGCTCGGCCTGTCGCGGATCGTGGCCACGCCGGTGGTCGTGGTCCTGCTGCTGCTGGGATTCCCGGGATCCGGCCTGCTGGCCTTCGTCATCTTCGGGCTGGCTTCGGCGACCGACTTCTTCGACGGCCGGATCGCGCGGGCCCGCGGCCAGGTCAGTCCGCTAGGCATCTTCATGGACCTGACCGCCGACAAGGTGCTGGTGGCCGGCGTGCTGGTGGCAATGGTCGAGGTGGACCTCCTGCCGACCTGGCTGGTGGCGCTGCTCCTCATCCGCGAGCTGGTGGTCCAGGGCGTCCGCCAGGTGGCGGCCAGCGCCGACGTCGTGATCTCGTCCCGCGCGCTCGGCAAGGGAAAGACGTTCGCCACCCTGCTGGGCATGGGCCTGCTGCTGCTGGCCTTCGACGCCGGGACCGGGGGGCCGCTGGGCCGCCTGGAGGCCGGAACGGCGCTGCACACGGTGGGCTACTGGACCACCGTGGTGGCGACCGCCCTGTCGGTGGCGTCCGGCTGGGATTACATCCGCGGCGCGCTGCCGGTGCTGCTCGGCCGTTCCGGCTCGCCGGACGCTACTTGATCAGGCGGCGCTCCATCTGGCGCATCGCGATCGTGAGCGCGATCGCCACGAAGGCGACCAGGTAGGCCACGTCGACCAGCATGGCGAGGTCCAGGGTGCCGGTGCTCAGGCCGCGGAACAGGTGGACGCCGCGATACAGCGGCAGGACCTCCACGATCCAGCGCACCGGCTCCGGGTAGACCGAGATCGGGAAGAAGACCCCGCCGAACAGGAACATGGGCATCACCACCAGGCCCATCGGCAGGTCGAAATCCTGGACCGTGCGCAGGAACGAGGTGGTCGCCAGCCCGGCGGCGCTGAAGGCCGCGCCCAGCAGGAGCGACGCGGGCAGGATCAGGACGACCCACCAGGAGTAGACCAGGCCCAGCGCCAGCATCACGCCGATGAAGGCGGCCGAGTACAGGCCGCCCCGGATCAGCGACCAGATCAGCTCGCCGATGGCGATCTCCCGGATCCCCAGCGGGGTGGCCAGGATGCCCTCGTAGGTGCGCTGGTAGTTGAGCTTGAAGAAGACGTTGAAGATCGTCTCCGCGATCGCGCCGTTCATGCT
>JBOGSY010000376.1:0-2110 GCA_050691915.1 Candidatus Limnocylindria bacterium
GCCCTGGACCCTGGTCGGCTTCGCGGCCTTCCTGGCGATCACCTGGTGGGCCGCCAGCGAAGAGTTCGGCATCGGCTTCGACATCCCGCGCGTGCTCACCAACCTGACCCGCGGGGCCGGCATCCTGGCCGAGTTCTTCCCTCCCAACTGGGAGTACCTGCCGCGGACCTACGGGCCGATGCTCGAGACCTTCAAGATGGCGGTCATCGCGTCGACCATCGGCTGCGGCGTGGCCCTGCCGGTCTCGTTCCTCGCCTCGCGGCTCAGCGCCCCCAACCTGGCCGCCTACCTGGCCAGCCGCGGGATCCTGAACGTCGTTCGCGCGCTGCCGGACCTGCTGTACGCGCTGATCTTCGTGGCGGCGGTCGGCATCGGCCCGCTGCCCGGCATCCTGGCCCTGGTCCTGTTCAACATCGCGGTAACGGCCAAGCTGCTGTCGGAGACGGTCGACGGGGTCGACCGCGGTCCCATCGAGGCCGCGGATGCGGCCGGGAGCCGGCGGGTCCAGATGGTGCGCTGGGCGATCCTGCCCCAGGTCCTGCCCAACTACGTCGCCTACTCGCTGTATGTCTTCGAGCTGAACATCCGGGCCTCGGCCGTGCTGGGGATCGTGGGAGCCGGCGGCATCGGTAACAACATCAACACCGTCCGGCGCTTCTTCCAGTACGAGAACCTGAGCGTCATCCTGATCGAGATCTTCGTCTTCGTGTTCGTCATCGAGCTGATCTCGATCTGGCTGCGGCGGAGGCTGGTGTGAGCGCCGCGCCGGCCGCCGGATCCGGGCGCCCGCACCCGCCGTCGAGGCGCACCAAGCTGGTGGCCACGCTCGCGCTGGCCGCCCTGGTGACCTGGTCCATCGCCACGGTGGGGATCGAGTTCGAGCGGATCGTGGGCCTGCCGGAGGGGTTCGCCCACATCTTCAACCGGATGTTCCTGGAGAACGGCCCGGAGTGGGCATACTTCCCGGACGCGCTGGGAGGGATGCTGGAGTCGCTCCAGATCGCGTGGGTCGGGACCCTGATTGGCGCCGTCCTGTCGCTGCCGATGGGCCTGCTGGGCGCCAAGAACGTCACCGGAGGCGTGGGCTCGGGCATCACGCGCCAGGTCCTGAACGCCATCCGCGCCGTCCCCGAGGTGCTGCTGGCGGTCATCATCTTCATCCCCATCGTCGGCATCGGCGGGACGGCCAGCGCCTACGCTGGAACGCTGGCCATCGGCGTGCATTCGATCGGCACCCTGGGCAAGCTCACCGCCGAGGTGGTCGAGGGCATCGACCCCGGGCCGGTGGAGGCCGCCCGGGCGGTCGGCGGCGGGCCGGCCCAGGTGCAGCGCTGGGGCGTCCTGCCGCAGGTGATGCCGGAGGTGGTCGCCTTCTGGCTGTACCGGTTCGAGATCAACATCCGGGCGTCAGCCATCCTCGGCGTGGTCGGCGCCGGTGGCGTGGGTGAGGCACTGACCCAGTCCATGGTCTTCGGCCGCCTGGAGCGGGCCGGCATGATCGTGCTGGTCGTGATCGGGGTCACGGTCCTGATCGACCTGGCGTCGGGCTGGCTGCGGCGTCGCATCATCGAGGGCGCCGGCGCCCGGCGAGCGCTGGGCGAGGCGCTGGAGGAGCCGTCATTCGCCGGCGCGGGCGCGGCGCGGGCCGACACCGACATCGGCTGAGCCTCCCGGATCAGCCCCGGTCGCGGCCCAGCCGCGGAACGACCTGCACGATCAGCACGCCGGCGGTGGCCAGCGCCAGCCCGGCGACCTGGCGCAGCTCCAGGCTCTCGCCCAGGATGGCCCAGGCCATGGCCGCCACCATGACCAGCATCAGGTTGACGATCACGCTCGACTCGGTCGCGGTGAGCACCCGCAGCGCCCGGTTGAAGAGGGTGAAGGCGAAGGCGGTGTTGACCGCCGCCAGCCAGGCCACGATCCCCCAGCCGCGCAGGTCGAGCGCCGGCCAGCCCTCCACCGCCAGCCCCACCCCCAGGAGCACGGCTGCCCCCAGCGCCATGGACAGGGCGGTCAGGCCGATGGGCCCGCCCAGGCGGGCCTGCGCGTCGCGGTTCAGGTCGCGCGACAGGTGCTGGCCGGTCGTCGAGGCGGCCGCGCACAGGGCGGC
>JBOGSY010000377.1:0-2102 GCA_050691915.1 Candidatus Limnocylindria bacterium
ACGGCGACCCCCTCGCGCGGGTTGAGCACGTGCGTCCCCGCCGCGCTCACCAGCCGCCCCCGCACCCGCACGCCGTAGTAGATGCCATCCTCCAGGATCGAGGGCGGGAACCCGCCCCGGAACCCGAACTGGTAGAGCCGGTTGAGATCCTCCACGTCGGCTGAACCCAGCCGGTCGGCCGGGCCGGCGAAGGGGCGGAAGGTCGCAGCGTCGACGACCATCCGCAGCAGCTCCACCGGCGGCTCCAGCTCGTAGAGGTCGGCCAGGGCGGCATCGTGGCCGGCCGTCCCCATGAAGTAGGCGTCCTTGGGCCGGATGACCGATGCCAGCACCTCGTGGCAGCCACGTGCCTCGCCCATCAGGAAGAGCGGCTGCGGGACCAGGCCGTCCTGGTGCATGGCCAGCGCCACCGGGCGGCCGAGGTCGTCGTAGGCCAGGCCCCAGGTGCATCGGGCGCGATTGGCACCGTCCAGGTCGCCCAGGGCGTAGGCCGCGTAGCGCCGATCGGTGCGCAGGAATCCAGCGATCTCATCGCGGTCGGACACCGCGCGGGCGTAGAGGTCGACGCGAGGAGCCACCGCCATCGGTCTTCCCTCGAGCAACCGCGCTCAGTAGGTGAGCAGCGTGTGGATCGCGAACTCGGACAGCTGGTCGCGACCATGCAGCCCGGTCAGCTCCACCATGAACGACAGGCCGGCGATCTCCCCGCCCAGGCGGCGCACCAGCTCGATCGTCCCCAGCACCGTGCCGCCGGTGGCCAGCAGGTCGTCCACGATCAGGACGCGCTGCCCGGCGCTGATCGCATCGCGATGGACCTCCAGGGTGGCGGTGCCGTACTCCAGGTCGTATTCGACCTCGATCGTCTCGGCCGGCAGCTTGCCCAGCTTGCGGACCGGCACGAAGCCGGCCCCCAGCTTGTAGGCCAGCGGCGCGGCGAAGATGAACCCACGGCTCTCCATGCCGACCACCAGGTCGATCCGGTCATCCTTGACCGCGTCCGCCATCCGGTCGATCACGCCGGCGAACGACGCCGGATCCTTGAGCAGGGTCGTGATGTCGTAGAACAGGATCCCCGGCTTCGGAAAGTCGGGGACCTCGCGGATCCTGGCGCGCAGGTCGTCGGTCGAGGAGACGGTCACGGGGCGGGCACTCCAAGTGCATGGCCGATTTGAGCGGCAGGCAGAGAGTCTAGCCCCATGCCGGTCACGGGGGCAACGAGCCGGCCCGTGGCTGGTGGGGCGCCTCCGGTGGGCAAGTCATGCCGCAGAGGGCCGGTGCGCCGGACGCCGCACTACCCGCGGGCCAGGCGGCGCAGCACGGATTGCAGCACGCCGCCGTTGCGCAGGTAGGTGACGTCGACCTCGCCGTCCAGCCGCGCGATAGCGCGGAACGCTCGCTCGCTGCCGTCCTCCGCGCGGGCGATCACGCTCAGCTCCTGGCGCGGGCGCAGCCCCTCCGCCACCCCCACGATCTCGAACGTCTCGCGGCCGGTCAGGCCCAGGCGGGCCGCGCTCTCCCCGGGCAGGTACTGGAGCGGCAGGATGCCCATCCCGACCAGGTTGGACCGATGGATCCGCTCGTACGACTCGGCGATCACCGCCCGCACGCCCTGCAGGTACGGCCCCTTGGCCGCCCAGTCGCGGCTGCTGCCCGAGCCGTACTCCTTGCCGGCCAGCACGACCAGCGGGATGCCCTCGGCGGCGTAGCGCTGCGCCGCGTCGAAGACGGTCATCCGCTCGCCGGACGGCAGGTGCTCGGTCACGTTTCCCTCCGCGTCGGGGGTCAGCAGGTTGCGGAGCCGGATGTTGGCGAAGGTGCCCCGCATCATTACCTCGTGGTGTCCGCGGCGCGCGCCGTACGAGTTGAAGTCGCGCGGCTCCACGCCGTTCGCGACCAGCCACTCCCCGGCCGGGCTCGTCCGCGGGATGGACCCGGCCGGCGAGATGTGGTCGGTGGTCACGCTGTCGCCCAGCATGACCAGCACCCGGGCGCCGCTGACGTCGCCGGGTGGCTCCGGGTCGGCCGACAGGCCGGAGAAGAACGGCGGCAGGGCCACGTACGTGCTCTCCGGGTCCCAGTCGTAGCGGTCGCCGGCCGGCACC
>JBOGSY010000378.1:0-2093 GCA_050691915.1 Candidatus Limnocylindria bacterium
GCGTCATACATTGTCGTACAGTGCCCGGCAGTGCAGGAAGGAGCGGGCCTGGCGATGCGCGATTGGCGAGCCGTGGCGGGAGCCTTCCGGCGGGCGATGCGCGCCAGCGCCCGGGCGGTCGTCGCGTCCGCCCTGGTGTGGCAGGTCCTGCTGCCGGTTCCGCCGGCCCGCGGTGGCGTTGAGGAGGCGGCCGGTGCCGCCGCCTGGCTGGCCGCCAACCGCGGCGGCGCGGCGGCCGACTGGTCGCTGGTCTACGAGCGGGCGGCCACCGCGGATGGGATGTGGGTGGGCAAGCTGATCGACCCGTCGGGCGAGCTCGCCACGGTCTACCGCACGCCGGACGGCACCTACGGGGGCACCGACCTCTTCGCCTCCGGGCAGCGGTCCGCCCTCGCCGCCCAGGATGACTTCCACGCCAAGGCCGATGCGCCCCTGGAGGGCGCCGTGGCCGTGGCCCCGCCCTCGGAGACGGTGCCGGTCGCCGTCTGGGCCAATGCCGATGCGACTGAGGCCGTGGCGGCCGTGGTCGCCCGCCATCCGGAGGCGGCATGGCTCGGAGATCGGCCGATGCTCGACGACCTGGAGGCCATGAGGGCCATCCGCGCCGAGCTGTGGGAGGCGCGCCGCGGGGCATACGAGGCGGCGCAGGCATCGGTCCGGCGGGAGGTGGAGGCGCTGGGGGGACGGGTGGCCTATGCGTCCACCTCGGCACCCCTGCTCTTCGTCGATCTGCCGGCCGGCCGGGTCGCCAGCCTGGCCCGGGGCAAGGGCGTGGCCAGCCTGGGCCTGGAGCAGCGCTGGACGCCGCAGATGTCCGCCGCCGGGCCCACGGTGGCAGCCGACTGGACCTCCGGCACGGAGGACAGCGGCAGCGGCGTGCGGGTGGCAGTGGTCGAGTACCACAACGTGCGAGGCACCGGCGACCTGTTCGGCCGGGTCGTCGCCAGCCACAGCACCAGCGGCCGGCTGGCGTACACCTCCAGCGGCCAGTTCGATCATTCCACCTGGGTGGCGGGCGCCATCGCCTCGCAGAGCGGCGCCTACCGCGGCGTGGCTCCGGGCGCCCGCATCGTGTCGTCCGGCACGGGCGGCTATTCGCCCTCCCTAACCTACGACCGCGCCGTGGTGGCGGCCGCCGACTGGGCCATCGCCCCGAACGGCGGCGACGCGGAGATCGTCAACACCAGCCTCGTCCAGGACACCGCCACCGGTGCCGAGGAGGCGCGGCGCTACTTCGACGCCATCGCCTGGGAGGCCGGCCGCCTGCCGGTCTCGGCGGCCGGCAACTACGTGAACCGCAACTCCTGGGCGATCGGCTCGCCGGGGACCGGCTGGAACGTCCTCACCGTGGGAGGGTCCGACGATCGCGGCACCGCCGGCCGGGGCGACGACCGCCTCTGGTATGCGGCCGGCGGCAACGGGAGCTGCTACCTGGACCCGCCCGGGACCCCCTGGAACGCGCACGGCGATTTCAACAAGCCGAACCTGGTGGCTCCCGCGGTCGGGGTGCGCACCGCCAACGGCCTGGCCGCCAGCGGGACGAGCGTGGCCACGCCCATCGTGTCGGGCGTGGCCGCCCAGGTGATCGCGCGCCGTCCCGACCTGGCGCTGGTGCCGGAGGCGACGCGGGCGATCCTGATGGCCGGCGCGATCCACCACGTCCCCATGCCCCACGGGGCGGGCAGCGTGGATCACGAGGGAGTCGGCCTGGCCAACGCCAAATGGGCCAACCGGATGCTGAACGTCGGCGACGGGACGTACGGTGGAAGCCGGGTCGGGGTCATCGGTCCGGCCGACCGGCCGTCCATCGCCATCAGCGTGGTCGCCGGGCAGCGGGTGCGGGTGGTCCTGGCCTGGAGCAGCCACACCACCGGTGCATCCGACCTGGGCAAGGCCGACAGCCTCCGCTCCGACCTGGACCTGCGCGTCCTGCAGCCGGGGGGCGCCGTGGCCGGCTCGTGGACGCTGGACAACAGTTACGAGTGGGTGGAGTTCACCGCCGGCCAGAGCGGGACGGCCACCATCCAGGTGCTCCATGATCGGTTCGAGACCGATGCGGAGCCGTACGCCGTCGCGTGGGCCAAGGTGCGGCC
>JBOGSY010000379.1:0-2072 GCA_050691915.1 Candidatus Limnocylindria bacterium
GCGCAGCGGCGTGCGCGGGCGGCGTGCGTGGCCGGCCGAGCGGCGCCGTTGGCGCAGCCTGGTCGCGCTCATCTGCTCAGCTCGCCTTCCGCCGGCGGGACGGGACCCTGGCCGGCCTGCTCCAGGCCAAGATCGATCAGGCGCGCCACCAGGTCGCCGAAGGCGATCCCCGCCAGCTCCGCCTGCTTGGGGAACATGCTGGTGGTCGTGAAGCCGGGGATCGTGTTCATCTCCGAGATGTAGGGCGCGCCGGCGGGCACCAGGAAGTCGACCCTGGCGAAGCCGGCGCAATCCACCGCGCGGTAGGCGGCCAATGCCAGCTCGCGGAGGCGATCGGCCAGCGCCGGGTCGAGGTCCGCGCGCGGCAGCACGTCGGCCAGCCCGGCGGTGTACTTGGCGGCGTAGTCGTACCACTCGCGGTGGCTGCGCACCTCCCCGGGTTCGAAGACGAGCGGGGCGTCGTTGCCCAGCACCCCGCACTCCAGCTCGCGGGCGCCGGCGACGTAGGCCTCCACGATGACCTTGCTGTCGTAGCCGAACGCCAGCTCCAGCGCGGCCGGCAGCTCATCGGCGGCGTGGACCATGGTCATCCCCAGGCTGCTGCCCAGCCGGGCCGGCTTGACGACCGAGCGGGGACCGATGCGCTCCCCCACGTCGGCCAGCACTGCGCCGGGATCATCGGTCCAGGCCGATCGGCGGAACCAGGTGGAGTCGACCACCGGCAGGCCATGGCCGCGCATCAGGTCCTTGAAGACCACCTTGTCCATGGCCACCGCGCTGGCCAGCACGCCCGCCCCGGTGTACGGGATCCCGGCCAGCTCCAGGAAGCCCTGCAGTGTGCCGTCCTCGCCGAACGGTCCGTGCAGGACCAGGAATGCCACGTCGATCGCTTCGGCGAGCGAGCGGACGGCGGCCCGCGGCGCCAGCGCGGCGGCGTCCGGCCGCAGGACCGCTGGCGCGTCGGACCGGTCGCCGAGGCGGGCGGAGTGCTCGGCCGGCGACTCGATCCCCAGCAGGCCCCCCAGGCTGGCGTCGCCCAGCTCGGGGGCGGCGCCGGCGGGCAGGTGCCAGCGCCCGGCACGGTCGATGTAGACCAGAAACGGCTCGAAGCGGTCGCGGTCGATGGCGCGCAGGACCGAGTCGGCCGAGGCGACGCTCACCTCGTGCTCCGCCGAGCGGCCGCCGGCGAAGACGCCAACGCGCAGCCTGCCGCTCACGATCCGCCTTCCGGCGCGCCGGCGCCCCAGTCGCCCACGAACTCGATCTCGTACTGGAGCTCGACCCCGAAGCGGTCCGCCACCGCGGCGCGCACCAGGTCGCCCAGGGCCCGGACGTCGGCGGCAGATCCGCCGCGGTCGGTCACGATGAAATTGGCGTGCAGCGGGCTGACCATGGCGCTGCCGATGCGCCGCCCCTTCAGCCCGGCCGCGTCCACCAGGCGGCCGGCGTGGTCGCCCGGCGGGTTGCGGAACACGCTGCCGGCATTCTGGTCGGCGAGCGGCTGGGTCGCAGCTCTCTGGGCCTGGTGCTCCCCCACCCGGGCGGCGATGCGCTCGGCGGCATCCGCGCGCAGGCGAAGCTCCGCGCCGATCACCAGCTCCCCGGAGTGCTTGAATCGCGACTCGCGGTAGGCGAAGGCGCAGGCCGCGTTGGGCAGCTCCAGCAGCTGGTCGGTCGCCGGATCCCAGGCCTCCACGGCCACCGCCACGTCCTTTATCTCGCCGCCGTGCGCGCCGGCGTTGGCCCACACCGCGCCGCCCAGCGTGCCGGGGATGCTGATCCCGAACTCCAGGCCGGCGAGGCCCTCCGCGGTGCAGCGCTTGACGAGCATGGCCATCGCGGCGCCGGAGGCGGCCCGCAGCCGATCGCCGTCGATGGCGGTCTCGCGGGCCCGGTTGCGGACGACCAGTCCGCGGATGCCGGCATCGGCGACCACCACGTCGCTGCCGTTGCCCAGCACCAGGCAGGCGACCCCGGCCTCGCGCGCCAGGCGCAGCGCGGCCAGCAGCTCCTCGCGGCTGCGGGCGGTGGCCATCCGGTCCGCAGCCCCGCCGACCCGCAGCGTGGTGAGC
>JBOGSY010000380.1:0-2071 GCA_050691915.1 Candidatus Limnocylindria bacterium
GACCTGACCATCGTGGAGCCCGCCGGGAGCCGGACCTACGACGTCCTGGCCGGCGCCGACCTGGCCGATGAGCACGACCAGGTCCTCAAGCACGGCGAGTCGTTCGCGGTCTTCGACCGCCACGGCGACATCCGGTCCGCGGGGCTGGGCGAGGAGGGGATCTACCACCTCGGCACCCGACACCTCTCCGGGCTGGAGCTGCGGCTCGGGGGCAAGCGGCCGCTGCTGCTGGGCTCCACTGCCAGGCGCGACAACTCGCGGCTGGCGGTCGACCTGGCCAACGCCGACCTGCGAGGCGCGGACGGCCAGCGCCTTGGCCACAGCTCGGTGCACCTGTCGCGCACCAAGGTCCTGTGGGACGGCACCTGCCACGAGCGCCTGGTGGCCCGCAGCTTCGCCCGCCGGCCGTTGCGCCTCTCCCTCAGCCTGAGCTGGGAGGCGGACTTCGCCGACATCTTCGAGGTCCGGGGCATCGAGCGTCCGATGCGCGGCCGGCGCCTGGAGCCGCTGGTCTCGAACCAGGCAGTGGTCCTGCGCTATGCGGGGCTGGACGGCGTCATCCGCCGCACAAGGCTGACCTTCTCGGCCCCCCCGCAGGCGCTGGGTGCCGAGGGTGCGACCTTCCACCTGGAGCTGCCCGTCGGGCGCTCCGTGGCGATCGAGGTGCACGTCGCGTGCGAAGCCGGCCCGCGGCGCCGGTCCATCGGTCCACCGGCGGAGGAGGCATTCGAGCGCGCCAGGCGCCACCTGCCGCGGGTGATGCGCGGAGCCGTCGCGCTGACCAGCTCGAACGAGCTCTTCAACGACTGGCTCGACCGCAGCGTCGCCGACCTGGCCATGCTCACCTCGCGGACGCCGGACGGTCTCTACCCCTACGCGGGGGTGCCCTGGTTCAGCACGCCGTTCGGCCGCGACGGGCTGATCGCCGGGATGCAGACCCTGTGGATCGCCCCCCAGCTGGCGCGCGGCGTGCTGGGCTACCTGGCCGCGCGCCAGGCCACCGTCACCGATCCGGCCGCGGAGGCCCAGCCGGGCAAGATCCTGCACGAGGTCCGCGACGGCGAGATGGCGGCGCTGGGCGAGATCCCGTTCCGCCGGTACTACGGCTCGCACGACGCCACACCGCTGTTCATCATGCTCGCCGGCGCCTACTGGCGCCAGACCGATGACGCCGCCACCGCGGCGCGGCTGTGGCCGAACGTCGAGCGAGCCCTGGAGTGGATGGACAGCTCCGGCGATCCCGATGGCGATGGCTTCCTGGAGTACGCGCGGCAGACCCCGAGCGGCCTGGCGCAGCAGGGCTGGAAGGACTCCGCCGACTCGGTCTTCCACGCCGACGGCACGCTGGCGCGGCCGCCGATCGCCCTGTGCGAGCTGCAGGCCTATGCCTATGCGGCCCGCCTGGCAGCCGCCGACCTGGCCGAGGCGCTGGGCCACCCGGACAGGGCCGGCCTGCTCCGCGCGCAGGCCGCCGACCTGCGCGCGCGCTTCGACCGCGATTTCTGGGACGACGAGCTGGGGACCTACGTGCTGGCCCTGGACGCCGACAAGCGGCCCTGCCGGGTGCGGGCCTCGAATGCCGGGCACGCGCTGCTGGCGGGGATCGCCCTGCCGGAGCGGGCCGGGCGGATTGCCGGCCAGCTGCTGGGGGACGCGGGGTACAGCGGCTGGGGCATCCGGACCGTGGCGGCGGGTCAGCCTCGCTACAACCCGATGTCCTACCACAATGGCTCGATCTGGCCCCATGACAGCGCCATGGCCGCCCTGGGCCTGGCCCGCTACGGGCGCCACGACGCCGCCATGCGCCTCCTCGGCGACCTGCTGGAGGCCAGCCGCCACTTCGAGCTGTCGCGCCTGCCAGAGCTCTTCTGCGGCTTCACCCGGCGCGACGGAGAGGGCCCGACCCGCTACCCGGTCGCCTGCTCGCCCCAGGCCTGGTCGGCCGGCGCCGTCTTCATGCTGCTCCAGGCCACGCTGGGGCTGGAAGTGGACGCGCCGCGGCGCGAAATTCGCTTCCACCATGCCCGGCTGCCGGACTTCCTGGACGCCCTGCAGCTCCGCGGCCTGCGCG
>JBOGSY010000381.1:0-2071 GCA_050691915.1 Candidatus Limnocylindria bacterium
AGAGACCCGGCTGCGGTGGGCATCGGGTCACTGATTCGCTTCCGCCACTCATTCGGGCCGATATGGGACGTCCAGCTCCTGGACCTCGCGCAGCTCCAGGGTGTGACCGCCACCGGCCTCGGCCAGCGAGCGGTAGCCGGGGACCGATCCGGCGCTCGGCGATGCCGCCAGCGGGTCCAGGATCAGCGTCAGGCCGGCAAGCGGAGACGCCACTCCCGCCGGTGTCTCGACCAGGATGCCGGCGTGGGGCGCCCGCCCCTGCGCGGCAGGCAGGCTGACCGCCTCGGCGCGTCCCTGGCTGGTGGCGAGATTCGAGCTGCGGGCATCGCAGCCGTCCTGCGCGGTCCAGGTCCAGATCGCGACGCGCCCATCGGCCGGCGTGGTGTCGTACAGGCGGACCGCGACACATCGGTCTCCGTCCACCGCTTCGACGCTGCGGAAGATGCCGACCAGCTGCGGCAAGGTCGGGGTGCCGGCGTCCGGCGGAGGGAGGATGCTCCGTAGACCGATGGCGCCCAGCACCACGGCTGCCGCCACGGCCACCACTACCGGCGTCGACAGCGCCGGCCGCCCCAGGCGGGCGTGGACCCGTGCCACCACCCGTTCCTCGGCATCGGCCGTGGCCTCGAACCGGTCCGCCAGCGCGCGGAGGTCCTCCGGCAGCGTGTCGCGGTCGCTTTTCACGGCGCATCCTCCGCGGAATCGCGAAGCTCGCGCCGCAGGCGCTGCCGCGCCAGGCGGAGCCGGGAGCGCACGGTCTCGACCGGCGCCCTCACCAGTCCGGCGGTCTCCGCGATGCTGTAGCCCGCCTCGTAATGCAGGGCCAGCACCGCACGCTGGGCCGCGGGCAGGCGGCGCAGGTCGTCGATCAACCCGGTGGGCATCGGCATGCTGACGGCGGTCGCCGGTTCATCGGTGCGCAGAAGGGGCCGGACGAGGGCGCGCAGGATCGCCGCGGGTGCTCGGTTGAGCCGGATTGCCTCCCGCACCACGATCGCATCCAGCCACGGCCCGACCTTCGTCTCGTCGCGCAGGGAGGAGCGATGGCGCCAGGCGCGCTCCAGCGCGTTCTGCACCGCGTCCTGGGCCTCGGTCCGATCCAGGCACACCAGTCCCGCCAGGCGGACGAGGCGACGGTAGTGGTCGGTCACGAAAGCCTCGAGTGAATCGGCGCGGGCATCTGCCAGTCCGTCGTTCCTGGCGCGCTCCACATTCATCCGGTGCTAATTGTCATCCCATGGGAGTGACCCGGGAATCGGTCCGAACGGGTCAATGCCAGCCGACCCGCTCGCGATCGAGGGCCGGGCTGAGGCCTGAGTCAGGCGGCGGTCACGCCTCCGGAAACCAGGCCCGCGCGCGCCACGATCAGCGCGGCGAGGTCCTCGCACGGGTTGAAGCCGATCACGTTCGGCGCATCGGCCACGAAGTTGGACAGCGCGTTGAGGTCGTAGAAGTAGGCCTCGCCGTCGCGGTCGTTGACGAGGTACTCGACCCCGCCGACGTCCATGCCGGCGGCGGCCACCAGCCGGCGGGCCTCCTCCACGAGCTCGGCCGGCGGGTCGAAGGCCTCGATCGGCAGTCCCCGTCCGGAGACGCTATCGGCCATGGCGGGCAGGTCGCAGTAGTCGGCCGGGCACAGATTGAAGGTGCCGGGGCTGAGCAGCAGGCGGATGGCGTACAGGTAGCGCCCGTCCAGGATCTCGATCCGCACGATCGCGTCGCCGCGCGCCGGCAGGTGCTCCTGGAGCAGGCCGACGTGGTCGATCCCGAAGCCCAGGCTGCCCGCAGCGACGCTCGCCTCCAGCTCCTCGCGGCTCACGAACGACTGGATGCCGGCCCCGCTGCCGCCGATGTTGGGCTTGACCAGCACCGGGAAGCGCAGGCCCTCGGTGGCGGCGGGAGCCTGGTCGGGACGGCTCAGGACCCGGGTCGCCGGGTGGCGGATGCCCAGCCGCGCCATGAGCGAGTACTGGGCCGCCTTCGAGAGCTCGTAGCGAAAGGCGGTCGCGCCGTTGAGGACCGGGACGTCCAGCGCGTCCAGGTGCTCCAGGTAACGCAGCGAGTGGAAGAT
>JBOGSY010000382.1:0-2068 GCA_050691915.1 Candidatus Limnocylindria bacterium
GCGGCCCGCTCCCGGGGCGAGACGTGCGTCGCGCCGTGCACCGCGGCGGCGTCCCACACGTCGGCATCCTCGGGCGCCACGTTGTAGTCGCCGCAGATCGCCAGCTCGGTGTCCGGGTCGGCGTCGTCCAGCCACCCCGACAGGCGCCCCAGCCAGTCCAGCTTGGCCAGGTAGAACTCGGAGTCGACCATCCGGCCGTTGGGGACGTAGATGCTCGCCACCCGCACGCCGCCGCAGGTGGCGGCCAGGAAGCGGCCGCCGTCATCGGTCCAGCCGTCGGCGGTCGGGATGCCGGCGGTCACCTCCGCCAGCCCGACCCGCGAGGCGATGGCGACCCCGTTCCAGCGTCCGGGCCCGTGATGGGCGAGCTCGTAGCCAAGCGCGCGGAAGTCGAGCATCGGCGCCTGGTCGTCGGCCAGCTTGGTCTCCTGCAGGCAGAGGATGTCCGGCCGATGCCGATCGGTCCAGGCCAGCACTCGCTCCAGGCGGGCCTTCAGCGAGTTGACGTTCCAGGTCGCCAGGCGCATGGGCGGGAGTCTAGACCGATGCCCGCGGCGCTATGCTCCTGCGCATGACCGCCGGCCGGCTGCGCTTCGGAGGCTTCAACGGGTCCGGCGGACCCACCTGCATGACTCGCCCCATCTGGCGCGAGACCTGAGGAGGTAAACCATGATTCGCGAGTTCCGGGACTTCATCATGCGCGGCAACGTCATCGACCTGGCGGTGGCCGTGGTCATCGGTGCCGCCTTTGCCGCGGTCGTCAACTCGTTCGTGGTGGACGTGCTGACCCCGCTGCTGGGCATCGTCGGTATCCCCGACTTCGGTGAGATCGGCTTCACAACGCCCGGCGGCGCCTTCGTCGGGTTCGGGCTCTTCCTCAACGCGCTGATCTACTTCCTGCTGGTGGCGGCCGCCATCTTCATCTTCGTGGTCAGGCCGATGAACGCCATCGCCGCACGGCGAGCCGGCACCACGCCCGGCCAGGCGCCGACCACCAAGGCCTGCCCCTTCTGCGCCACCGATATCCCGATCGCCGCCACCCGCTGCCCGAACTGCACCAGCCAGCTCGGGTGAGGGTGACGCTCGGCCGCCCGGCCAACGCGCCGGCGGCGATTCTCGTCAGACAGTCGCTGGGTGACTGGTAGACCAACATCCGACGCGGGCGCGGCGCCGGCCCGCGCGTCTGTGGGCGTGAGCCGGGGCGGTCGGGGCCTGGGTCGGCCGGGTCTCCGACCTAACAGTCACCGGGCGGCTGCCTGACTGCAACGCAGCACGACCCGCGGCTGCGGCGCCGGCCCGCCGTGGAGCGAGCACCGCCCCCGGCCTACACCTCCTTGTACTCGCCCTCGATCGTCTCCTCCTCGCCTTCGGGGGCGCCGTCGTCGGTCGGGCCGGAGCCATCGGTCCCGTCCGTGCCATCCGGTGCCGCGGCGCTGGCCTCGTAGGCCTTGGAGCCGATCCGCTGCAGCACCTCGGTGAGCTGCTGCTTGGTGGAGTCGATGACGCCGGCATCGGTCCCATTGAGGGCCTCGCGGACGGCCTCGATCCGGGCGTTGACCTCCGCCTTCTCCTCGTCGGAGAGCTTGTCGTCCAGATCCTTCAGCAGCCGCTCGGCCTGGTAGGTCAGGGCGTCGGCCTCGTTGCGTGACTCGATCTCGGCCCGCTTGCGGCGATCCTCCTCCGCATGCTCGGCGGCATCGCGGACCATCTTGTCCACATCCTCCTTGGCGAGCATGGAGGAGGCGGTGATGGTCACCTTCTGCTCCTTGCTGGTCGCCTTGTCGCGGGCGGTCACGTTCAGGATGCCGTTGGCGTCGATGTCGAAGGTGACCTCGACCTGCGGCACGCCGCGCGGGGCCGGTGGGATGCCGTCGAGGCGGAAGGTCGCCAGCTTCTTGTTGTCGGCGGCCATCTCGCGCTCGCCCTGGAGCACCACGATGTCCACGCTCGGCTGGTTGTCCGACGCGGTCGAGAAGATCTGCGTGTGGCTGGTCGGGATGGTGGTGTTGCGGTTGATCATCTTGGTCGCCACGCCACCCAGGGTCTCGATGCCCAGCGACAGCGGGGT
>JBOGSY010000383.1:0-2064 GCA_050691915.1 Candidatus Limnocylindria bacterium
CAGCGGATGGACCGATACGACGGCGAGGCGGCACGCCTGCTCGACGGCGGCCAGGCATACCACTGCTGGTGCACGCCGGACGAGCTCGAGGCGGTTCGCCGCGAGCAGGCCGCCCGCAAGGAGGCGCCACGCTACAACGGCCGCTGCCTGCGCCTGACCGATGCCGACCGCGCCGCCTTCGCGGCGGAGGGCCGGCGCCCCGCGCTGCGCCTCAAGGTGCCGGCCGAGGTCATCCGCTTCGACGACCTCATCCGCGGGGAGGTGGAGTTCGACAACGCCCTGCTCGGCGACTTCCTGATCGTTCGGGAGAGCGGCGTCCCGCTCTACCACTTCGTGGTGGTGGTGGACGACGAGGCGATGGCCATCAGCCACGTCATCCGTGGCGAGGACCACCTGAGCAACACGCCCAAGCACATCGCCCTGATCCGGGCGCTGGGCTACGCCGAGCCGCGCTTCGGGCACATCCCGCTCATCCTCAACCCGGATCGCTCCAAGATGAGCAAGCGCAAGTCGCAGACGGCCATCACCGCCTACCGGGAGCAGGGCTACCTGCCGGAGGCGATGGTCAACTTCCTCGCCTTCCTGGGCTGGAGCCCGGGCACCGAGGAGGAGATCTTCAGCCTGGACCAGCTGGCCGCGCGGTTCGAGATCGAGCACGTGCACCGCGCCGGCGCGGTGTTCGACGCCGACCGGCTGGACTTCCTCAACGGGGTCTACATCCGCTCGCTGACCGATGAGCAGCTGGCGCTCCGCCTGCGCCCGTTCCTGCCGGACGGGCTGGACGACGCATCGGTCCTGCGGGTGGTGCCGCTGGTCAAGGAGCGCCTGGTGCGCCTGGCCGATGCCACCGAGCTGGTCGCCTTCCTGACCGAGGCCGATGACCAGGTCGCGGCACGCTACGACGCCGAGGCGCTGCTGCCCAGGGGCCGGTCGGCCGCCGAGGTGGCGGCCGGGGTGGAGACGGCACGCCGGGACCTGGCGGCCCTGACCGACGCCGATTTCGCCGCCGACCTGCTCGAGTCTCGCTGCCGCGCGGCCGCCGAGGCCATGGGCTGGAAGGCGGGCGACTACTTCCGCCCATTGCGGCTGGCGGTCACCGGCCGGGCCGTGTCGCCGCCGCTGTTCGGCTCGATGGAGCTGCTGGGCCGCCAGCGGGTGCTCGCCCGCCTGGACGCGGCGCTGGGCAAGCTCAGCGCCGCCGGGGTGCCGAGCGCATGACCGAGAACCGGATGACCGACACCGGGCTGGGCGAGCTGCTGGCCCTGACCCTGATCGTGCCGATCCGCTCGTCGTCCGGCGAGGAGATGGACCCGACCCGGGTGCCGGTGGACGGCATGCGCCACGGGACCGACGCGGCCGGCCGCTTCCTGGCCGCCTACACCAGCCCGGAGAGCTACCGCGAGTTCGGGCCGCCCGGCTCCGATGCGGTGGAGCTGCCGGCCCGCGACGTCTTCGCCCGGGCCGAGGCGGCCGGGGAACGGGTGGTCATCGACCCGGGCTCGCCGGCTCAGCTCGAGGTCCCATCGGCGGTGCTCCCGTTCCTGTCGGCCGGGATCGACCCCACCACCCCGGAGGCGATGCGAGCGCGGCGGCCCTACGGAGAGCTGCCTCCGCTCGAGGTTCCGGCCGACGTTCCGCAGCCGTTCGGCGGGGAGCTCCAGCGCGAGCTGACCGAGCTGACCCAGGTGGCGCGCGCCTGGCTGCTGCGGGCCGGGACCGGCTGGACGGTGGGCATCCAGCTGGCCGACGACGCCGGCCTGGCGTCCTTCGACGAGGTGCGCAACCGGCTGCACGCCCTGGCCGGCGAGCACCTGGGCGGGCGACGGGAGCTGGCCGTCACCGACCTCTCCGCCCAGCCGGTGCGCGAGGCCTACGAGTCGGTGGCGGGACCCTGGTACGTCAAGCCGGCGGAGAAGCCGAAGGGGATCCTGGGCCGCCTGTTCGGCGACTGATCCGCCAAGCTCAGGCCCTACGCCACCAGGACGAGGCGTCCGGTCACCTTGCCGGCCGCCAGGCGATCGTGGGCGGCCTGGGCCTCGCGCAGCGGCATCCGCTCCACCGACC
>JBOGSY010000384.1:0-2061 GCA_050691915.1 Candidatus Limnocylindria bacterium
CGGCGGAGACGGTCCAGGCCCTCGGTCGGCGGGGGTTTGCCGTCCAGGTCGGGCTCGACCAGGTGGAAGCCCTGCGCGGCACGGCCGCCTGGGAGGCACAGCCGGAGCTGGTGATCGGCGTCCTGGATGGCCGCAGCGTGTGGCCTGACGACCATGCGACGGCTCAGTCAGCCCTCGAGTCCCTGCGCGACGATCCTCGGCAGGTCCGCCTGGTCCCGTCCACCAGCCTCATGTTCCTGCCCTACACCGTCGAAGGCGAAGACCTCCCCGCGGGGTTCCAGTTCGCGCGGGAGAAGGCTCGGGCCCTGGCCGCATGGGCGGAGGCGACGGCCACCGGCGGGGCGGTCGCTGGCAACACGCCGCCGCCCGCCACCTGGCCTCAGGTCCACGAACAGCAGCCGCGCGCCGGCCGTGCAGAGCGCCGTTCGGCCCAGGCCGACCTGAACCTGCCGCCGTACCCGACCACCAGCATCGGGTCACTGCCCCAGACGGGAGACGTCCGCCACCTGCGGGTGCAGCTCAACCGTGGAGAGATCGACCGGGCGGAATACGACGCCGCCATGGGCCGGCTCATCGTCGATGCGGTCGAGTGGCAGGAGGGCAAGGGCCTGGATGTTCTCGTCCATGGCGAGTTCGAGCGGACCGACATGGTCGAGTACTTCGCGGAGCAGATGGACGGCTACCACACGACCCGCAACGGCTGGGTGCTCTCGTATGGCAGCCGCTGCGTGCGCCCGCCGATCCTGGCCGCCCCACCCACCATCTCCGCGCCCATGACCGTCGATGAATGGCGGCTGGCGCAGGACGCCACCACCAAGCCGGTCAAGGGCATGCTGACCGGGCCGGTGACGATCGTGAACTGGAGCTTCCGGCCGCCGGGGATCCCCGATGACCGGCTCTTCTGGGCGGTCGCGCAGCCGGTCGCCGAGGAGATCCGCTACCTCATCGAGGCCGGCGCCCGCGTCATCCAGGTGGACGAGCCGGCGGTCCGGGAGCGCTGGCCGCTGCCGACCGAGGACGCCGGGATGCTGCAGGAGATCTACGCTCGCGGAGTGCGCGCGGCCCTGGGCCGGGTCTTCAACCAGCCGGCCCATGTCCAGATGCATACCCACATGTGCTACGGCACCGATGCCGGCATCGCGGCGCTGTGGAGCGACGCGGGCGTCGACGTCGCCTCGATCTGGTACGCGCGCTCGGTGGACGACGAGAGGATTCGGGCCTTCTACGAGGCGTTTGCGGATGGCCACCTCCAGATCGGTCCAGGCGTCTTCGATGTCCACTCGCCCCACACGCCCGGCTCCGAGACGATGGCCGAGCGCCTGCGTCACGTCGAGGGGTACATGGATGCCGCAGACGTGTGGGTCAACCCCGACTGCGGCCTGAAGACACGAACCTGGGACGAGGTCGAGCGGCAGCTGGGCGACATGGTGGCCGCGGCGCGCGCGCGACGCGAGGCGACCGAGCCGGTCATCCCGGCGCACGCCGAGGCCTGACCGGACCCATGCTGGCGGCACCCGACGCCTGGGTCGAGATGGTGGAGGTCAACCCACCCAAGCTGCCCTCGATGACGCACCGCCAGCTGGAGGGCCGCTGGCAGCGGGTGCTCATCACCGACAACCCGTTCAAGCAGGTCCGGGTGTCACCATATGCCTTCGCTGCGCGCATCACCCATGACCTGCCCGAGGTGCGCCCCACGGTGGTGTGCTCCACCCGGGACCGCAACATCCTGGCCATCGAGAGCGAGGTGCGCGGCGCGCTGGGCAACGGGGTCGACTCGTTCCTGGTGGTCCAGGGCGACATGCTGCCCGAGGTCGAGCACTGGAGCAACAGCTACGAGATCGTTGAGCACCTGCGCGCCCTCCAGGAGGCCGTTCCGCCGTTCGAGGTCGGCATGAGCACCCGCTCCCGCTCGTGGGTGCTTCGACGCCGAATCGAGGTCGGGGCGCAGTTCCTGACCACCGGCCCGGTCATGGACCCCGCGTCCGTGGCTGCCTGCGCGGAGCGACTGGCCCTGCGTGAAGGCGACCCGCCCGTGTACCTGGAGCTGACGCCGCCCTTCTC
>JBOGSY010000385.1:0-2060 GCA_050691915.1 Candidatus Limnocylindria bacterium
GCCCTGGGCGGCATCCCGGCCGGCGCCACCATCAGCTACGAGCAGCTGGCGCGCCGGGCGGGGCGCCCCGCCGCCCAGCGGGCCGCCGGGACCGCCAACGGGGCGAACCGGCTGGCGCTCCTGATCCCCTGCCACCGCGTCATCCGCAAGAGCGGTGAGACGGGCAACTACGGCGGAGGGCGTTGGCGCAAGGCCTGGCTGCTGGCCCACGAGGCACGGATGGCGGCACCCAAGGCCTCCCGGGAGGCGCCCTCACCAGGTGATGTCGGTCCCCATGGCGTGATAGCCGCCGTCGACGTGGATCATCTCGCCGGTGGTCATGGCCGACCAGTCCGACATCAGGAAGCAGACCATCTGGCCGACCGGGGTGGCATCGGTCATCGACCAGCCCAGCGGCGCCCGCCTCTCCCACGCCCCGGCGATCTGGTCGAAGCCGGGGATGTTCTTGCCGGCCATGGTGCGGATCGGTCCGGCTGACACGGTGTTGACCCGCACCCCGTGCGGGCCAAGGTCGCGCGCCAGGTAGCGGGTGATCGCCTCCAGCCCGGCCTTGGCCACGCCCATCCAGTCGTAGATCGGCCAGGCGTAGCGCCCGTCGAAGGTGAGCGAGACCAGCGAGGCACCATCCGCCGCCTTCATCGGCTCCAGCATCCCGGTCGCCAGCGCCTTCAGCGAGAAGGCGGAGGTCTGGAAGCCGGTGGCCACGTCGTCCCATGACGTCTGCAGGAAGTTGCCGCCCAGGCCCGTCTGCGGCATGAAGCCGACCGAGTGCAGGACGCCGTCCACCCGTCCCCAGCGCCGCGCCACCTCGGCCGCCACCGCTGCGATCTGCTCGGTGCTGTTGACGTCCATGTCCAGCACGTCGGGCACCGGGTCGAGCTTCTTCGCCACCCGCTGGGTGAGGCTCATGGCCCGCCCCACGCTGGTCAGCAGGATCTCGGCCCCCGCCTGCTGGGCCACCCTGGCGGCGGCGAAGGCCATGGAGTCATCGGTCAGGACGCCGGTGATGAGCAGCTTCTTGCCGTCGAGCAGCACGTGCGGTGGACCTCCTGCGAGATGGACCGATGCGGGCGCCTGCCGCCCGCGGGAGGGCTGGCGCCGATTGTAGACCGACGCCCGGGCCGGCCGGGGTGCGGCGGCCGGCGCATCGGTCTACATTGCACGCACCGATGATGGTTCACCTGTACGACTACGAGGTGCCGGTCGCCGACGAGGCGGCCGGGGTCCCGCGCCTGCGGGAGGCGCTCGCCGGCCTGCCCGACGAGGACCGCAAGGCGCTGCTGGGCGGACTGTTCAAGCCGGAGCGGATGCCGGGCACCATGGAGCGGCTGACGACCCTGGTCGCCGACCTGGACGCCAGCTTCGGCGACCTGCTGACCCTGCTCGACAACGGGGCCCGGCCACGGCGGTTCGTGGCCATCGACGAGGCGAGGGCCGTCCTGGACCAATACCTCCCCGCCGCGGCGGTGACCGGTACCCACGACTGGGACGTCGCCCGCCTCCACGAGCCGTACGGCGACGGCACCTACCACGGCAAGCTGCTGAAGCGGGTCCGCAAGCAGCTGCGCAGCGTCGGCAGCCGCGAGGCGCTCACCACCCCGTTCCTGCTCCGCCGCGAGTGGGGCCGGTGAGCGGCCGGCGCGGGCGGAAGGGCCGGCCCTACCAGCCCTACCCCGAGCGGCGGGTCAACTGGGGGGCGCGGCTGCTGGTCGTCTTCATCGCCTTCGTCCTGGTGGCCGGGTTCGCGATCCTGACCTTCGCCCGCTGATCGTCGCCCCGCCATGCCGCCAGCTCGACCTGCAGGCGCAGGCGGAGGAGCACGTTCCACTCCTCGACGTTGAGCGCGGCGGCGTCGATCCGGTCCTGGATGGCGTCGAGGCGCCGGCGCAGGGCCTGGCCATCCCCGCGCGAGCGGCGGTGGGCAGCCATCAGCTCGTCCTCGAACGCCTGCGAGTCCTCGCTCCAGGTCAGGTAGGCGTCGTGGAAGGCCAGCTCCCGCTCCAGCGCGGCGCGGGCGCGGTGGGCCATGGCCGACGGCCCGATGATGGCCACGTTGGTGG
>JBOGSY010000386.1:0-2054 GCA_050691915.1 Candidatus Limnocylindria bacterium
CGATCGACCGCCGGCGGCTGGCCATCCACCGTGCTGGCCACGTACAGGATGGCGCCCAGGACCGCCACGCCAAGGGCAAGGACCGCCAGGCTCCGGACCAGGACGCCACGCACGGCGCCTAGCGACGACGCAGCCGAGCGGGAAGGAGCTGTAGCTCGTCCCGGTACTTCGCCACAGTGCGACGGGCGATGGCCACGCCGTCGCCGGCCAGGCGGTCCGCGATCTCCTGGTCGGAGAGCGGCTGCGCGGCGTCCTCCGACTCGATCATCTTGCGGATCTGGTCCTTGACCCCCAGCGAGGCGGTGAAGAAGTGGCCGAACGGCACGACCTCGCCGGTGGGCAGCATCACGTACTTCTCGGCGGTTGCGCGGCTGACGGTCGACTCGTGCATGCCGATCACCGTGCCGACCTCGGCCCGGGTGAGCGGCACCAGGTGCTGGACCCCGTGCAGCAGGTAGTCGCGCTGGCGATCGACCAGGCACTCGGCGATGCGCTGCAGGGTCGCGCGGCGGCGGTTGACGTTGTCGATGAAGAAGCGGGCCCGGCCGACGAACTCGCGCACGTGCTGGCGATCCGACTCGCTCGACTCGGCGCTGCGCATGCCCGCCGACAGCCGTGCGTAGATGGGGTCCACCCGCAGCGAGAAGCGGCGCGACTCCACCACCTCGACCTGAAGCTCGCCGTCCACCACCCGAATCAGGACGTCCGGTCGCAGGATGGCGCGGCCGCCGCCGGCCGCGACGGCCTCGGTGAAGGCCGATGTGGGATACGGGTGGAGGTTGAGCTTGATGAACTCCCAGGCCGCCACGACCGCCTCCGGCGAGGCGTCCAGGGCGTCCGCGATCTGCGCGAAGCGGCGCTCGCCCAGCTCGGAGAGGTGGTCGCGGACCAAGCCCTCCACGATCTCCGGCACCTCCTCCTCGCCCGCCTCGCGCAGGTAGGCGATCTGGGCCAGCAGGCTCTCGGTGATGGTGCGCGAGCCGACACCGATCGGCTCCACGCCGCGCATCGCCTCGCGGACGGTGGCCACGTCCTGCGGCCCGGTGCCGGTGGCGGCGGCGATCGCCTCATCGGTCTCGGTCAGGAAGCCGTTCTCGTCCAGCGCGCCGATGCAGTACTCCGCCACGGGGTGGAGGCGTCCCGGCAGCTGGGCGCGCAGGCTCCAGTCGAGGTGCTCCTGCAGCGTGAACTCCGCCTCGGCACGGGCGATGGGATCGAGCTCATCCGCCTCCTCGCGCTGGCTCCACTCGCCCGCCCCGCCCTCCGCGGCTTCCGCCGGGCCGGCGCCGGCGGTGCCGCGCGGCAGGCATTCGGTGCAGTGGCTGCCGGTGATCACCGATCCACAGATGGGACAGGTCGACTGCTCCAGCATCTCCAGGGCCGGGTTCTCATCCAGCTCGGCGGCGATCGCCTCCGTCAGCTCCACCGAGCTCATGGCCAGGATGGCGTTGGCCGCGATCTGCTTGGGGGTGACCCGTACCTGCAGGCTCGGCTGCAGCTGCTGGTTCAGCTCGATCGACATGCGTTCCCTTCAAGCTGGCACCGCCCCGGGACCGGCGCCTGGTTGGGGATGGACCACCCAGTATAAGTGGCCGGTCGGAGCACGACCGATCTGAGCCCGGGGCCTGCCATCAGCTACGCACGTGGCGTGCCAACCCGGCGAGCGACCGAGCCGGGCGGCTCAGGGAGGCGCCGCGTTGACGCGGCGCACCACCGGCTCGCCGGGGCCGAAGGTGATCAGGCTGTAGCAACCCGGGTCCGCCACGATCCGGCGCCGGTAGTCCGACAGCGGGATGCCCAGCAGCGCCGCCAGCCGCAGCCGCACGACGTGGTTGTGGGTGACCGCCACGGCCGCGCGGCCACGGTCCGCGGCGAGCCACTGCTCCAGCGCGTCCAGGACGCCAGAGGCCCGCTCCGCCACCTCGCGCCCGGACTCGCCCCCCGGGATCCGGGTCTCGTACGGGTCGCGCTCGTAGGCGGCCCGTAGCTCCGGATCGCGGGCCCGCACCTGGTCCTGGGTCATCCCCTCCCAGGCGCCGTACTCGATCTCCCAC
>JBOGSY010000387.1:0-2038 GCA_050691915.1 Candidatus Limnocylindria bacterium
GGGTTGACCAGCTGTTCTGGCCCGCCGTCCAGGTGGGCGGCGGCGCGGGCTGGCTGGGGACCGGCCCGTAGCGGCGCACCTCCCTCGTCTCGTCGGCAGGGTCGGCGTGGGGACGGGTCTCGGTCGTGTCGCGGGGATGGTCGGGGTCGTGGGATTCCATGTTCATCGGTCCAGTCGCTCGTTCAGCCGGCGGGCGGGCATGGCGCCATGCTGCATCGGCTCGGTTGCGGCAGGCAGCGCGCCAGCGTGAAGTTTCATTGACCTTCGTCCCGGTGCCGCGGCAGCCGAACCGCGAAGGTGGTGCCCTGGCCCAGGGCGCTGGTGACCTCGATGCCACCGCCGTGCATTTCCACGATCGAGCGCGCGATGGCCAGGCCCAGGCCGCTGCCGGACGCCCGCGCCTCGCCTACGTTGGTACCGCGGAAGAAGCGGTCGAAGATCAGCGGCAGCTCCTCCGGGCTGATCCCCGGCCCCGAGTCGCGCACCTCCAGCAGGGCCCCCTCCGGCTCGTCGCGCAGGGCCACCACCACCTCCCCCCCGGACGGAGTGAACTTCAGCGCGTTGCCGACCAGGTTGGTCAACAGCTGGACGATCCGCTCCCGGTCGAAGCGGAGCATCACCGGGCTGGTCGGCACCTCGACCGCCAGCGAGATGCCGCGCGCCTCGCCCTGGCCGGCGTGGGCCTCCACCGCGGCCCGCACGGGATCGCGGAGGTCGCCCCAGCGCACGTCCAGCGGGAAGATGCCCGAGTCGATGCGCGACAGGTCGAGCAGGTTGGTGCTCATCCACTCCAGCCGGCTGATCTGCTCGGTGGAGCGGTCCAGGAACTCACCGCGCTGGGCCTCGTCCACCGCGCCCTCACGCTGCAGCTCGGTGAAGGTGCGCAGTGCCGCGATGGGCGTCCGCAGCTCGTGGCTGACGTCGGCCACGAACTCGCGCAGCCGGTCGCGGTCCGCCTGGAGCAGCCGGACCAGCTCCGACAGGCGGTCGGCCATCACGTTGAACTGCTGCGCCAGGTCGTCCACCTCCACGATCCCGAACCGCGGCGCCCGCTCCGCCATCTCCCCGTGGGCGAAGCGGCTCGAGACGCGACGCAGGCGGGCGAGCGGCACGGTCAGGCCGCGCGCGGCCAGGACCCCCACGAACAGCGAGACGGCCAGCGCCGCCAGGCCGGCGCCGACCAGGGTGCCGGTCACCCGCGTCAGGGTCGTGGCCCGGTTGGTGTACACGTCGCGCACGGTGTAGACCAGGGTGATGGGCGTGCCGGCGAAGAGCTGCAGCGTGTCGGATACCGGCGTCGGCTGCACCGCCGGGTCGGGCGCAAGCCCCTCCTCGCGCAGGCGGGCCTGGGTGGCGGGGTTGGGGCTGGCCCGCGCGGCCAGCGACCCGTCCTCGTAGGTGATCACCACTGTGCCCTCGGCCAGCACGTTGGCCGCCTCCTGGGCGGCGGGCTGCAGGATCCGGGTGTCCCGCAGCTCGCGGGTGATGAGCCAGGTCGGCTGGCGCTCGGCGAACAGCTCGATCTGGTTGCGGACCAGGATCAAGGTGGAGAGGGCCGCCGTCTCCGCCCGGCGCGTCGCCTGGTCGACGAAGTAGCCGGGCAGCACCTGCGACAGGGCGATGCCCGACACCAGCAGCGCGGTGAAGGCCACGCCGGCCAGGGTCATCACCAGCCGCACGTTCAGTCGCTGGAAGAGCCCCGCCACCCCGCGCAGCCGCCCTCTGATCGGCTCAGTCCTCGGCGAACGCATAGCCGACCCCTCTCACCGTCCGGATGTAGCGCGGCTGGGCGGGATCGGGCTCGATCTTGTCGCGAATGTGGCTGATGTGGACGTTGATGGTGCGCTCGTCGGCCTCCAGGGCCTCGTAGTCGCGTACCAGCTCCAGCAGCTGGCCGCGGGTGTAGACCCGCCCCGGGCGGCTGGCCAGGTGGCGCAGCAGGTCGAACTCGGTGGTGGTCAGGCCGATGCGCACCCCGTCGCGCGTCACCCGGCGGCGCTCCAGGTCGATGACCAGGTCGCCGCGCCGCAGCGTCCGG
>JBOGSY010000388.1:0-2028 GCA_050691915.1 Candidatus Limnocylindria bacterium
GGTGGCGGCGGTGGCGACCCGCCCGGCCGCCCTGGTCGGCGAGGAGCGGAGCCTGCGGACGGGCGCCCGCGCCGACCTGGCCGTGGTCGACCCCCGCGCCTGCTGGCGCGTTGAGCCGGGCACGCTGGCATCGGCCTCCGCCAACACGCCGCTGCTCGGGCGCGAGCTGCCGGGGGTCGTGCGCCTGACCCTGGCCGGGGGGCGGGTCACCTACCTGGACGGCCTGCCCCCGCTCGCTTGACCGGGTCCCGATGTGGGACCATGCGGCCCGACCGCACCATGACCCAACCACCCAGACTCGCCTACTTCGACTGTGCCTCCGGCGCCAGCGGGGAGATGTTCCTGGGCGCCCTGGTCTCGGCCGGGCTGCTGGAGGCGGACCTGCGCGACGTGGTGGCGCCGCTCCAGCGCGCCGGGGCCGCCTTCGCGCTGGTGGCGGCCGAGGTGGAGAAGGGCCCGGTGGCGGCGGTCGAGATCCGGATCACCGGCCAGGCGCCGGATGTCCAGGCCCGGCTGGGGGACATGCTGGGCCTGATCCGCGGCGCACAGTTGGCGCCGGCGACCGTCAGCCGGGCAGCGGCCGTCGTCCAGCGCCTGGCCGACGCCGAGGCGCGCCAGGCTGGCGAGCGCAGCGACGAGCTGGTCTTCGGCGGGACGCGCGGCATCGACAGCGTGGTCGCCGCGGTGGGGGTGATCGGTGCGCTGGCCCAGCTGGGCGTGAGCGAGGTCTTCTCCTCGCCCGTCAACGTGGGCATCTCGCAGCCGGTGGTCTCCGCCCTGCTGGCCGGCGCCCCGACCTACGAAGACTCCCCCGGCGTCCCGCTGGTGACGCCGCTGGGCGCCGCCCTGCTGGCCGAGCTGGTCAGCGAGTGGCCGGCCTCGCCGCCGTTCGCCGGCGGGCAGGTGGGCCACGGCGCCGGCGTGCGCGACCTGCCCAAGCCCAACGTGATGCGGTGCTTCCTCGGATATGGGACCATCCCGGCGCCACTGACCACGCCCCGTGCCGAGTGATGCATGTCGATTCGCCACAACGAGGAACTCGATCCCAACGAGGGACCCGGCTTCGGGTGCTTCGTCTGGCAGGCGATCCTGTTCGGCGTCATCCTGCTCCTCATCCCGGTCGGGCTGTTCACCTTCGGCTGGCCGGTGTGGCTGCTGGCCACCCTGCTCTTCATCGACCTGGTCCTGCTCTTCTTCGTGAGCATGACGGCGGTCTTCCTGCTGCGCGTCTTCTTCGCCGACCGCCGGCGCGGACGCGGCCGGACGGCGGGCGCCGCACGGCCGCCGCGGGTGGTGACGACCGATGCGAAGCCATCGGTCCCGGAGGGGCGGACCGATGACCAGCCGGGGGCCGGCTGAATGCCGCTGATGATGACCTTCTTCAACGTGCGCAAGGGGCGCGACGCGCTCTTCAAGCGCGGCATGCGCCACCTGTTCCCGCGCACGGCCCGGCGCTACGAGGCGGAGTACGGGGTGCGCTTCATCGGCTGGTTCAACGTGACCGAGGGCTCGGAGTGGGACAACGTGATCATCATCGACCTGCCCAACTACGCCGTCCTGGACCGCCTCTACGCCGACCCGTCCACGCGCGGCTTCGGGCACCGGGTGGCCGAATCGGTCTTCGACCGCAAGCACACCATGTTCCTCCGGGAGCGGATGGGCCCGGACTTCGAGTACCGGCCGTAGTGAGGGAGACCCCATGAGCGCCCCGCGCATCTCCGCCCTCCGCGAGCTGGCCTCCGAGGCCGAGCTGGAGCGACGCGACTTCCTGTACGAGGCGACCGAGCAGCTGCGCCGCTTCGTGGACGCCAACCGCGACCGGCTGCGGGAGATCGGTCCCATCAAGCTGGTCGACGACGAGCAGGACTACCTCCTCTTCCACCCGGTCGACGAGACCTGGACCACCCGGCTGACCTACCAGGACCCGGCCGACAACGAGTGGTACGACGAGGAGCAGGTGCTCGACGCCTTCAGCGAGATCGCCGAGCTGTACAACCCGGCCGACATCTTCGCCTGGTTCCTGGAGGC
>JBOGSY010000389.1:0-2028 GCA_050691915.1 Candidatus Limnocylindria bacterium
GTCGACCCCGACGTAGGTGGAGCTGCGCACCTCCGGCTGGCCGGTATGCAGCCCCATGCGCACCCGGAGCTGGGTACCTCCCGGCCAGGCGGCGGCGCCCAGCGCCCGCTGTGCATCCACCGCCGCGCGGACCGCCCCCGACGCGTCGCTGAACGTGAAGAAGTGGGCGTCGCCCTCGGTCCCGAACTCGCGCCCTTCGTGGCTCTCGACCGCGCCGCGCAGCAGCCGCGAGTGGAGGGCGAGCAGCTCGCCGTACCGGTCCGGGCCGAGCTCCTGCACCAGGCGGGTCGAGCCCTCGATATCGGTGAACAGCAACGTCACCCTCCCGCTGGGAAGGTCGGACACGGATTCAGCACCCTGCACAGCGCACAGTATCGGCCGCGGCGCAAGCACGCGAGGCGCCGCCGCCGCCCGCGAGACGACCGGCTATCGACCGGCTAGCGACTCGCTACGGCGAGGATCCTGTCGCGGACCTCCTCGAGGTCGACCTCGGGCGTTGAGGTTCCGCCGGTGATTCCGATCCGGGGCTTGCCCGCCAGCCACTCGGCCCACTCGGCCTCCAGCTCGTCCGCGTCGGCGACGTGGATCGTCTCCGCGCACACCTCGCGGCACTTGACCGCCAGCTCCTTGGTGTTCGAGCTGTTCTTGCCGCCGACCACGATCATGGCGTCGACGTCGTGCGCCAGCCGGACGCTGTCGTCCTGGCGGGTCAGCGTCACCGGACACACGGTGTTGACCACCCGCAGGTCGTGGCAGCGACGCAGGCAGAAGGCGGCGAACTCCTCCAGCTTGTGGGGCAGGATGGTCGACTGGCTCAGGACGCCGATCCTCTTGGTGCGCGGCACCCGCTCCCAGGTGGACCGATCCATGTCATCCACCACCACGTGGTTCTCGCCGGCGTAGGACCGGACGCCCTTCACCTCGGGGTGGTCCTCGTGACCGATGATGCAGACCGTGTAGCCGGCATCCGCCAGCTCGCGCGCGGCCTTCTGCGACTGGAGGACCCAGGTGCAGGTGGCGTCGATGACCTCCAGGCCCTCCGCGCCCTTCACCTTCTCGAATTCGTCGCGCGGCACGCCGTGGGCGCGGATCACCAGGGTGCCGCCCTCCACCTGGTCGGCCAGGTCGGCCGTGCGGATGCCGCGGTCCGAGAGGTCGGCCTTGATGCCGGGGTTGTGCACCAGCTGGCCGAGGGTGGTCACGTCCTTGCCCTCGTCGCGGGCGTGCTTCGCCTTGTCGATCGCCAACCGCACGCCGTAGCAGAAGCCGGCGCGCTCGGCGATGCGGACGTCTGGCCTCGTCGCGGTGGTCATCGCCTCCCAGTGTATCGAGGATCGAACCCAACCGCCCGCCGCCGAGCCGGCGTCACGTCCGTCGCGGCGGGTCCTTTGCAAGCCGGGCAAGTGCGCCCAGACTGCGGCCGATGCATCGGCCCGAGCGCGACCCCTATGCCATTCTGGGTGTGCCGCGCGGCGCTGGGCGATCGGAGATCGCCGGTGCCTACCGGCGCCTGGCGCGGCGACTCCACCCCGATGCCGGTGCGACCGAGAGCGAGGCCATGCGCGACCTCAACTGGGCCTGGGGCGTGCTCTCCGATCCCGATCGGAGGCGCGACTGGGACCGGCGGCACGCGGGGCGGGCGGCCGGTCATTGGGCGTCCGCCGGCATGGCCTCGCCGTCAGGACCGACGGGCTCCGGCGTGCCGGGCTGGGCGGCGAGCGGCGAGGCGTGGAGCGGGGGTCGGGCGGTGCCCGTGGAGCACCCCGCGGCAGGCGTCGGCTGCCTGGGAATCGGGATCGCCGTGCTCCTCCTGTGCGCTTTGGTCCTGCTCGGTGCCCTCACGTCCGGGCCGCTGGGCGGACCACTGGAGCCCGGGGAGGCCCGGGAGTCGGCGGCACCCTACGTCACCGCCGCCCCCGGCGCACCCTGAAGCAGGGCGCGGTGGTGGAGCAGGATCAGCCGCCCCAGCGGCCGCGCTGCTCGACCGGCAGGAGCGCGGCGATCTCGCGCATGATCCGATCGGTCCCC
>JBOGSY010000390.1:0-2004 GCA_050691915.1 Candidatus Limnocylindria bacterium
GGGAGCGGACCGCGCGGCGCACCGAGCGGCCGGCCGCGCCGACCCGCGTGGCGACTCCTTCCGGGGGCGCTCCGCCGCCGCTCCCCGAGCGGGGTCGGGAGCGCCAACAGCCAGCCCCGCCGCCGGTGGCCGATTCCGGGGAGGCACCCGGAGAGACGCTGGCCCAGCGCCTCGGCCGGCAGCGGCGCCGGCGCTGAGCTACTCGATCTCCTCCACGGTCCCGACGTCGTCCGAGGTGCTTGCCACGGCCGAGGGTCGCGGCGCGCGCAGGTAGAGGATCGCCGCAGCCACCACGGTGACGACAACCACGATCGGGATCCACGGGAGGCGACGATAGTCCAGCACCGCGACGACCTCGACCGTCGCAGTCGCTCGATTCCCCACGGCGTCGGTCGCCTCCAGCCGGACGGTGCGGGGCAGCAGCCCGGCCGGCACGGCGGCGTTGAAGCCCCCGTCCGTGCCCGCCTGCACGGTGCGGCCGTCCACGCTGAGCGCGACATCCGGCTCGGTCGAGCCGGTGATCTCCACATCGAACGAGAGGGACACCAGCGCCGCCTCCGCGCGGAGGCGTGGCGGCTCGCGGCGGACGCGGACGTCCCAGAGGACGCCGTATCCGTGGCCGGAGGGCGAGATCGCCACCAGGCGTGCCGTGAAGCGCTGGGCCTCCCCGTCACCCGGGCCGTCGAAGGCCAGCGTCACCTCGCCGGCGTCGCCGATGAGCCGCTCGGCCGGGCCGCCCTGGTCGCCGTCGTCGACCAGGACCCGCGTGCCGCGCGGCCCGGCCACGGTCGCACTGACCTCTCCTGCGCTGAGCAGCATCTCGCGCCCCACCTGGGCGCCGGTCGTTACGGCGCCGGTGAGCAGCGGCGCCAGGAGCCCGCCGTCAACCTCGGGCGCCAGCAGCTCGCCGGCCGGCACGACCCCGATCGGGTCGGCGGCAATTGCTTCGGCCGGCGCCAGCCGGCCTCCAGTCCGATCCGCGGCAACTCCGGCGCCGGAGACGATCGCCGCCCATCCCATCTCGGGGCCGAACAGCCCGACCGGCTCCATGCCCGGCAGGGCGGCAATCGGCTGCCCGTCCACTCGCCCGCCCGTCACGCTCACCACGCGACCGCGGACGATGAACGAGGCGTCGGCGCCGGCAAGGCCGCCGGGAAGCGGGCCGACGTAGGGCTGGCGGGAGCTGAGGCGGAACCTGCTCGCCGCGGGACCTCCGGCGACACGCTGGCGCGCCATGAGCGTCGGGTCGAGCAGGTCGACCACGCCCGCGCCGCGATCCAGCACCAGCCGGGCGGCGGTTCCGGACCCGAGCACCATGACGGGCCTGCCCTGCCGCGCTGAGGTGCGCTCGACCACGGCCCTCGCCGCGCCCGATGGCCAGCGGAGCAGCGCCGTGCCGTCATCATCCGAGGCGAGCACCAGGCGGCCGCCATTCGAGCCCCGCAGCGGAACGACGTCGCCGGCGAACGGCAGGGCCGTGCGCTCGACCGTCACCGAACCATCGGTCGCCATGGCCAACCGGGACAGCTCTGCGGACCGGGCGTCCAACCGGCCCGGGATCACGCCGACCTCGTCGCCGGGCAGCCCGTCACTGTCGCCCAGGAGGACGAGCCGGGGGTCGGATCGGGCCGCCAGGTTGAGGTTCGGGGAGACGCGGAACGTGCCCTCCCAGCGCAGGACGCGGATGTCGCGCGAGTCGGCCCGGCTGGCCGTCGCGGGTTCGAGGAGCACGACCTCGTCCGTCCCGTCGCCGTCCAGGTCCACCGCCCGGATCCACTCGGCGCTGAGCTGGAGGTCGCCCAGCAGCTCCAACTCGACCTGCCCGGATCCGGCCAGGCCGACCCGCCAGATCGTCAGGCAGCAGGCGCGCGGAAGGCCATCGGTGCCGACCGCCACCGCGAGGACCTCCTCGCGCCCATCGCGCCGCCAGGCGAGCAGCCGCGCCGGCTCCCTGAGGCTGACCGGGACGAGGCCGTCCGCATCCGCGGGGCGTCCCGGCAGCTG
>JBOGSY010000391.1:0-2003 GCA_050691915.1 Candidatus Limnocylindria bacterium
GTCCGCCTCCCCCAGCGCCCCGGTGGCGCGTCGGCGTGCCGGGGGCGCGGCCGCCGTGCCCAGCCGCCGCGGCGGCTGGCTGACCCGCAGGCTCGCCATGCCGGCGCGGGTCGACCGCACGCCGGAGGCCTGGATCAGCTCCCCCACCTGCACTCCGCCGGCCTCGTCGCCCAGGCGCAGCAGGATGGCCGCCGACGAGTCCTGGATCACGGCGCTGCCCGGCTCGGACAGCCCTGACGGGAGGGTGACCACGCCGCTCACCACCAGCCGCGCGTTCACCTCCGCGGCGCGGGCGGCGGCGATGGGGACCACGGATGGCGCCTCCGACGGTGCCGGGCTGGACGACGGGTCGGGCGGCGGTGAGCCCGAGGGGTCCGGGGTCGGCGAGCCGGGGGCGGCCAGGACGACGTCATCCGCGTCCCTGGGCAGCACGCGGTAGCCCGCCATGCCGGTCCCGCTCGAGTCGCGCTGGCCCACCACGCCGCGCAGCCGCAGGCTGGTGCCCGTCAGCCAGCCCGAGGTGTCGATGGCGGTGCCGGAGCCGACCAGCACGCGGGTCGGGCCCGTGCCGTCGTCCAGGTCGTAGGCCAGGCCGCCGCTCAGCTCGGTCGGCGCACCCAGGACCAGGCCTGCGACCTCGACCAGCCGGCCCTCCCACGGCTCGCCCACCGCCCCGCTGGCGACGGCCGCCGGCGCCGGCTCCTGGCCGGGGCCCAGGTCCAGGATGTCGCTGGCCGCCGCACGCAGCGTGCGCTGCCGGAAGCGGTCGTCCAGGATGCCGGTCACGCGCAGCGTCGCCCCGCGCGGAAACGTGCCGTCGGCGACCAGGACGGCGATGCCGGCGGTCAGGTCCGCCACGTAGCCGCCGCCCTCGCTGAAGGCGCCGTCGGTCAGCGACACCGCCTCGATCGTCACCCTTGTGTCGTCCGGCAGGGCGCGGGCCTCGGCGACCGTGATGAGCGTCGGCGTCGCCTCGGGCGTGGGACTGGGAGTCGGGCTGGCGGTCGGGCTGGGCGTCTCCGCCGGAGGGGCGGGCGTGGCTGTCGGCGAGGCGGTGACGACCGGGCTCGGGCCGCCGCTCCCGGAAGGAGCGGGCGTCGGAGCGGGGACCGGCGGCGACCCGCTGTTCTGCGGGTCGGGCACGGCGCGAACGACGAAGTCGAGCGCATTGTCGCCCACGTCCTGGGTGGACCCTTCCGCCCCGCCGGGCAGCCGCTCGAGCGAGCTGCCGGCCGGGGGCGCGGGCGCCGCGGTTCCCTCGATCCAGCTGCTGGCGGCAGTTCCCCAGCCGACGGCGTCGATGGCACCCGTGGCGCCGATGAGGCGGATCGCCACGCTCCCCCCGGTCGCCGCCAGGCCGTTGGCGTAGGTCACGTCCGCCACGGACCCGTGGACGCCGGCCTCGTTGGCGATCAGCAGGTGAGCGCCCGGCTCGAGCGCGGGCGCACCCAGCGCCCAGGACGCCTTGCGCGTGACGGTGGCGCCGCTGGCGGTCACGTACACCACCTCCAACCCGTCCAGCGGCAGCGGCTCCAGCCCCGGGTTGTAGATCTCGATGAACTCGTCCGATGCGCTGCCGCCGCCGGTCATGACCTCACTGACCAGCGGGTGGACCGATGCCTCCGCCGGCTCGGCTGCCGGGGCAATGCCGCCGCCTGGAGCGCCCGGGTCGGTCCAGCCGATGGCCGATGACACCAGCGCCGTCGCCAGGCTGGCGGCGGCCGCCAGGGCCGCCGCCCGACGGCGGGCGCGGATCGACGGGGAGGGACGAGGCAGGGACACGGCGACCTCCGGCGGGGAGGCGCGCAGGTCGGATGGGAAGGCGCAGCCTGCCGGATCACCGCTTACCGCCCGCTTACTGCCGGCTTAATCGCGGGCATCGGTCGCGTACAATCGCCGCCCATGTCGAACCGGAGCCGCCGCGACGCGGCCGAACGGGCGGAGGCTCGCCGCCGCGCCCGCCACGTCGCCCAGGGTCGCGATCCCGACGAGGAGGCCTACGG
>JBOGSY010000392.1:0-1988 GCA_050691915.1 Candidatus Limnocylindria bacterium
CCCGACTCCCGGGTCAGCAGCTCGGCCAGCTCGTCCGCCTCGGCGGCGATGCGCTCGCCCACGTGGGCCAGCACGTCGCGCCGCTGGTAGCTGGCCAGGCGGCGGGTCCGGCTCAGGGCCTCGACCGCGGCGGTGGTGGCGCGCTCCAGCTCGGCCGGGCCGGCGGAGAAGGTGGTGGCCACCAGCTCGTCGCTGGCCGGGTTGCGCACCTCCAGCGGGGTGCCGGCCGCCACGAGCTCGCCGGCGAGATAGATCGGGACGGTTGGCGCGCCGACCTGGGTGGACATTGGTCTCCTGTCTCAGCTGCTGCGCTCGGTGCGGTCGATTCTAGCGAAGCGGCCGGGCCGGGCTTCCCCCGGTGGCAGACAGCGCACCTTAAGGACCCTGTAACCGCGGCACGCGATCCTCTCCACCACCTGCCCGGTCGCGAGCGTGACCAGAGCCGGGGGGCGACAGGCGGGCCGCCGGAGTGCCCATCACCGGCGGCCGCCCCGGTTTCCGTATGATCGGAGCAATGAACCCGGTCTACCTGGGCCTCGAGATCGGGGCCTCCCTCTTCTTCATCGGCGCGGCGGTTGCCGCCCTGCGGCGTGGGCGGCTGCCGTTCCTGGAGCTGGTCAGCGCGGCAACCTTCGGCATCCTGCTGGAGGAGGGCGACCAGCTCCTGTTCGAGACCTACCACTACAACCCGGACTGGGTGCTGGCGATCGACCGGGCACCGGTCGTCATCGGTCTGACCTGGGCCCTGATCATCGCGGGCGCCATGCGCCTGACCGATGCGCTGGGCGTGCGCCGTCGCTACGCACCCTTCGTCGACAGCGTGCTCGCCATCAGCCTGGACCTGGCCTTCGACGCGATCGCCATCCGGATGGGCCTCTGGACCTGGCGCGACATGGGGCCGGCCGACGGCTGGTTCGGGGTGCCGGCCGGCAACTTCTACGCCTGGCTGTTCGTGACCCTGGGCTTCAGCCTGGTGAGCCGCTGGATCCGGGACGCATCGCGCGCGCGACCCGCCCGGGAGTGGCTGCAGCTGGCGACGCCGATACCCGCCTACCTGGTCCTGCTGGTCGGGCTGCTGCCCTTCATCTGGCTCAAGCCACTCACCGATGACGCGCCGGGCGGCGGGCTGGCCCTCTTCGCCGTCAGCCTGGCCGCCTTCTGCGCCGTGGCGGCCTGGGGGGTGTGGGGTCCGGATCGCATCCCGCCCGACGGACAGCGGACCGCCATCCTGGAGCTCCGGCTCGCCATCGGCAGCCGGGTGGCGATCCACCTCTTCTTCCTGGGCGGGCTGCTGGTGCTGGGGCTTGCCGACGACCTGCCGGTGCTCCTGGCCGCCGCGGTCCTGCTGCTGGCGGCGGAGCTCCCGCTGGCCGGGCTGGTGCGCGCCCGGCTTGCTGCGGCCGTGCCGGCAGGCCGGGCCGGTGAGGCCGTTGCCCCGGCGGCCGTGCGCTACCGTTAGGCGGTGATCGACTGGGACCGCGCCTCCCACGACTGCGTGGGCCTGCTTCGCGACCTGATTCGCATTCCCAGCGTCAACCCACCCGGCCAGGCCGACGCCGCAGCCGGGCGTGACTCGGAGGGCGCCGAGACGGCGGCGGCGGAGTACTGTGCCGAGGTGCTGACCTCCGCCGGCATTGGCGCCGAGGTACTGGAGGTTGCCCCGGGCCGGGGCTCGTGCTTCGCCCGCCTGCGCGCCGGGGTCCCCGACCCAGAGCCGCCGCTGCTGCTCCTCTCTCACCTGGACGTGGTGCCGGTGGACGGCGCGACCTGGACCCGCGACCCGTTCGGGGCGGAGCTCGTCGACGGGATGGTCTGGGGCCGGGGCGCGGTGGACATGAAGAACATGCTGGCCATGGAGCTGTCCGTCATGCTGGCCCTCCATCGCTCCGCCGTCCCGCTGCGCCGCGACGTGATCCTGGCGGCCGTCGCGGACGAGGAGGCGGGAGGTATCTTCGGTGCCCTGCACTGGGTCCGGGAGCGGCCCGACC
>JBOGSY010000393.1:0-1981 GCA_050691915.1 Candidatus Limnocylindria bacterium
CCTGTACGCGCTCCAGACCATCGCCAACAAGATCGACGCAGAGTTTCGGGACCCGGCCATCGCAGCCGCCTTCCGCCTGGCCCTGGCCAGCTGTCTGCTGCCGGGCAGCCGCCTGAACGGCTATCCGGGCCGGGTCGCCTCGCTGCGTATCAGCGGAGGTCACGTGCGCCAGCCCGCGTCGCGCTACCAGCGCGAGGTCAACGTGTGGCGCCTGTTCGAGTCGGCCGTGCGCGACGTGCGCACCGCCATCGCCGCTCTGGGACGCGATCGACGTCCCGCTCGGTTCGCGGCGGGGCTCGAAGAGCTCGGCGGCGTGGGGGCGGCCAACGTGCTGTGGATCCGCTGCCGCCCAGCGGTGGTCGGCCAGTACCTGCCGGCCGACGGCGTCGACCTGGTCCTCGCCTCGATCAGCGCGGGCGGCAGCTCCGACGAGCTGAGCTTCGAGTACCTGGCCACCGCCTGGCTGATCGGCCGCGAGGCGGCCGAGACGCTGCGGCTGGAGCCGCTCTTCGGGTCGTCACCGGCCCACAACCACGGTGCGGAGGCGACGGCCCTGCGGCATGCCATGGCCTCTGCGGCCGGGGTGCTGAAGCCGGATGGCTGGTTCGCGCTGATCCTGGACGACGCGGACCCGGACCGCATGCTGGGCGTGGGGGTCGCCGGTGCGGCAGCCGGCCTGGAGCTGGTCGACGTGATTCATCGCGAGTCGCGCCGCAGCGGCGACGGGGTGACGCTCCACTTCCGCAAGCCTTCGGCCGAGGACCGGCTGCGCGACGCGGTCCAGCCCGGGCCCCTGCGGCTGGGCGCGGAGGACGGCCACCTCACCTACCCGGAGCTGGCGGCCGCCATCGACCGGGCGGCGGTCAACCTGCTGCGCGAGCGGGGTGAGCCGGCCGGCCTGTCCCGGGTCGCGGCCGCGGTGCTGCTGGAGCTCCAGCGATCCGGCCTGCTGAAGCGGATCGCCCACGCCCGTCCCAACGGAGCTGACGAGCCGCCGGTCCCGGACGGCGGCCTGGACGCGCGGATCGAGCGCAACGGGCCCGCGCTGCTCGCCATGTTGGTACGCGAGGAGCTGTGGCGTGACGACCATCGGTCCCTGGTGAGGTTGGGGGAAGCGGAGCGACCATCGTGGTGGCTGCGCGACCCGGAGCTGGCCGAGTCGCCGCTGGCCGACCGGGTCGAGTGGTCCACCTTCTCGATCCTGTCGACCGCCGGCAAGCTGGACGAGCAGGGGTTCCTGGAACGGATCTACGCCCTCTTCCCGGGCCTGGAGGCACCGGACGAGGAGCTGGTGCGCGCCTGCCTGGCCGCGTATGCGGTGGTGGGGGAGAAGGGCCGGCTGCGCACGGAGGACCACCTTGCCCGACGGCTGGAGGAGCACGCCGCCGTGATCGGGCTCCTGGTCGATTATGGCCATCGTGCCGGGCTGCGGGCGTGGGTCAGCCGCCGCGAGCACGACCGTGCGTACGCCGGTGCCACCCTCCAGGACCGGCTGCGCGACGACGAGCGGCGGGCCTACCTGCCCCTCATCGTCAAGGCGCCGGCCGAGGCGCTGGGCGCCGTGGACGTGATCTGGTACCGGCGCGGCCGCCTCGCGCTCATGTTCGAGGTCGAGTGGACCGCCATGCTGGGCGAGCCCATCCTGCGTCGGGGTCGACAGATCCCGCCCACCGATCAGCAGGCCCGCTTCCTGGTCCTCCCCGCGGAGCGCACCGAGCTGGTCCGCCTGAAGCTGGAGCGCTCGCCCTGGCTCCGTTCGGAGGTCGAGCGCCAGAACTGGCATTTCCTGAAGTGGCAGCACCTTGAGGCACTGGCCCAGCGGGACACTGCCGGGCTGGATCGGCTGGAGCCGGTCCTGGGCCTGGACCCGCTCGTCGAGCGGGGCGGTCAGCAGTTAACCATGTTCGGCGAGTGAGCGAGCGCTCGCCCGTCCGGCGAGCAGGCCATTGGCGGCATCTTGACCCTGAGCGTATCCTCAGGC
>JBOGSY010000394.1:0-1974 GCA_050691915.1 Candidatus Limnocylindria bacterium
ACCACGAGGTGGAGGGGCCCCATGCCCTGATCGGCGGCGACGTGGCCAAGCGCTACGGCGTGAACGCGGTGGTCTGCAACGCCATCGCCGCGCACCATCAGGAGGTGGAGCAGGAGTCGATCGAGGCCACCGTGGTGCAGATCGCCGACGCCATCAGCGCCTCCCGCCCCGGGGCGCGCGGCGAGAGCCTGGACAACTACGTGAAGCGGCTCGACGACCTGCAGCAGATCGCGCTCAGCTTCCCGGGCGTGGAGCGCTGCTACGCGATCCAGGCGGGCCGCGAGATCCGGATCCTGGTGCGCCCGGAGGACATGGACGACCTCGCCTCGTCGCGGCTGGCTCGCGACGTGGTCCGCAAGATCGAGGAGCAGCTCCAGTACCCGGGCCAGATCAAGGTGACGGTGATCCGCGAGACGCGCGCCGTCGACTACGCCCGATGACCGACCGCAGCGCGCTGCTGCGCTGCATGGTCATCGGCGACATCATCGGCAAGCCCGGGCGCCAGGCGGTGGTGCACAGCCTGGCCGACCTGCGCCGGGAGCTTGACCTGGACATGGTCATCGCCAACGGCGAGAACCTGGCCGCCGGGGCCGGCCTGACCCCCAGCCTGGCCGAGGAGCTCCTCTCGCACGGGGTGGACGTCATCACCAGCGGCAACCACATCTGGGACAAGCGCGAGGTCTACGACTACCTGGACTCCGGGCGCCCGGTGCTGCGGCCCATGAACTACCCGGACGACGCGCCCGGCCGCGGTTGGCTGGTACACGCCCTGCCCGATGGCGATCGGGTGGCGGTCATGAACGCCATGGGCCGGGTCTTCATGAACCAGCTCGACTCGCCGTTCGTGGCCATGGACGCGCTGCTGGACGGCGCCGCCGAGCCGCTGCCACCGGTTCGCATCCTGGACTTCCACTGCGAGATCACCTCCGAGAAGAACGCCATGGGCTGGTACCTGGACGGGCGGGTGAGCGCGGTGGTCGGCACCCACACCCACGTCCCCACCGCCGATGCCCGCGTCCTGCCGGGGGGCACCGCCTACGTGAGCGACATCGGCATGACCGGGCCGCGCGACTCGATCATCGGCTTCAGCCTGGAGACGGTGCTGCCCCGCTTCCTGACTCACCTGCCGACCCGCTTCAACGTGGCCGACGGTCCGGTCAGCCTGAACGCCGTGGTGGTCAGCATCGAGCGGGGAACCGGGCGGGCGCGCTCAATCGAGCAGGTGCAGCGCCTGGTCGAGGTCTGACCCCCGGACCGATGACGCCGCCGGTCGCCGCGATCGTCGGGCCAACTGCATCGGGCAAGACCGAGCTGGCGCTGGCCATCGCCCGGCGCCTGCCGGTCGAGATCCTGGTCGCCGACTCGCGGCAGGTGTACCGCGGCATGGACATCGGCACCGCCAAGCCGGGCGCCGACGCCCGGGCGGCGGTGCCGCATCACCTGCTCGACCTGGCCGAACCCGCCCAGCCATTCAGCGTGGCCGACTGGGTGGCCCACGCCCGGCCGCTGGTGGCGGAGATCGCCGCCCGCGGCCGGCTGGCGCTGGTGGTGGGCGGGACGGGCCTGTATCTCAGCGCCCTGCTGGACGGCTACGACCTGTCCGGCGGCCCGCCGACAGCGGAGCTGCGGGCGCGCCTGCTGGCCGAGCTCGACTCGGACGGCCTGGCCGCCCTGGCCAGGCGCCTGGCGGCGATCGACCCGGCCGCCGCCGCCCGGGCCGACCTGCGCAATCCGCACCGCGTCCTGCGCGCCCTCGAGCGCCAGCTGGCCGGTGGCGGGGGACCGATCCCGTCACCGTCCGCCAGGCGATGGCCGGGGAGGGTGGCGCTGGTCGGCATCGAGCGGCCGCGCGACGTGCTGGATGCCCGGATCCAGGAGCGGGCGGCGGCCATGTTCCGCTCCGGCCTGGTCGATGAGGTGCGCTCCCTGCTCGCGTCCGGGATCGGCCGCGAGCTGGGGCCCATGACCGGGCAC
>JBOGSY010000395.1:0-1974 GCA_050691915.1 Candidatus Limnocylindria bacterium
CGCGTTGCCGGGCCCGGTGGAGGAGGGGGCGCCATGACCGACCTGGGCTTCATCGTCGCTGGCTACGGGGTGATCCTGGGCGGGCTGGCGCTCTACGCGGCCGTCCTGCTGCGCCGCTTGCGCGCCGCCCGCCAGCGTTCGCTGACCATTCGCCGCGAGGCGGACGCGGCGGCCGCCCCAACCCACCCCGAATGAGCCTGGCCCGACCCGTTCCGCCCCCCGTGCCCGCGCGCCGGCGCTGGGGCCTGCTGCTGGCGGTCGCGGCGGTGGTCGGGGTGATCGGCTGGCTGGCGTTCAGCGGCATCGGCAGCGCGCTGGTCTACTACCTCACCCCGACCGAGCTGCTGGCGCGCGGCGACGCCGCCATCGGCCAGGCCGTCCGGCTGGGCGGGCTGGTGCAGGAGGGCAGCGTGCGGCGCGACGATGACGGGCTGACCTTCGTGCTGTCCGATGGCACCCGCGAGGTGAGGGTCGAGAGCGCGACGCTGCCGACCGCCTCGTTCCGCGAGGGGATCGGGGCGGTGGTGGAGGGCCGGCTGCGATCCGACGGCGTCTTCGAGGCGACCCAGGTCATCGTCAAGCACGACGAGAACTACGTGGCCCCCAGCGAGGGGCAGGTTCCCTCCCACATCCCCGACGGCGGATGATCCCGACCCTCGGGCACGTGACCGTGGTGGTGGGGCTGGCCACGACCCTGTTCGCGGCCGCGGCCTTCGCGCTGGGAGGGCGCCGCGGGGACGCCGGCCTGACCATCCTGGCCCGGCGCGCCATGTACGCTGCCTTCGGGCTGGCGCTGGTCGGCTCGCTGGCCATGGTGGCGGCGCTGCTGACCCATGACTTCAGCGTCAGTTACGTGGCCCGCAACAACGCCACCACCACGCCGCCCTTCTACTCGGTCATCAGCCTGTGGGCGGCGCTGGAGGGATCGATCCTGTTCTGGACCCTGCTGGCGACCGGCTGGGCGGCGCTGGTCCTGCATCGGTTCCGGGACCGGGCGCCGGCGCTGATGCCGTGGGTGGGCCTGAGCCTGGCGCTTGGCGCCGCCTTCTTCTTCGCGGTCATGACCTGGCCCGGGGACCCGTTCCTGCGCACGGCGCCGGTGGGCGCGGAGGGCAACGGGCCGAATGCGCTGCTCCAGAACCATCCCTTCATGGGGCTCCATCCGCCGCTGCTGTACCTGGGCTACACCGGCCTGGCCATTCCCTTCGCCTTCGGCGTGGCGGCGCTGGTCACGCGCCGGACCGACGAGGAGTGGCTGGGGATCGTGCGGCGCTGGACGCTGGTCCCCTGGATCTTCCTGACCGCCGGGATCGTGGCCGGGGCCTGGTGGAGCTACGAGGTTTTGGGCTGGGGCGGCTACTGGGCCTGGGACCCGGTCGAGAACGCCGCCCTGCTGCCCTGGCTGACCGCGACCGCGTTCATCCACTCCTCCATGGTCGCCGAGCGCCGCGGGACACTGCGGGCCTGGAGCCTGGCGCTGGTGATCGCCACCTTCGTGCTGACCTTGGTCGGAACCTTCCTGACCCGCTCTGGCGTCGTCCAGAGCGTCCACTCGTTCACCGCCTCGCCCATCGGCCCCTGGTTCCTGGCGGCGGTCGTGCTTGCCCTGGCCGCCGGCCTGGGCCTGCTGGTCTGGCGCCTCCCCGACCTGCACGACACCCGGCCGCCGGGCGCTCCCGTCAGCCGCGACGGCGCGTTCCTGTTCAACAACGTCCTCTTCCTGGGGATCACCTTCGCCGTGCTGTTCGGCACGCTCTACCCGACCCTGCGCGAGGCCGCCAGCGGGGAGCGGGTGAGCCTGGGCGCGCCCTGGTTCAACCAGGTCAACGCGCCGGTCTTCGTGGCGCTCCTGTTCCTGATGGGCGTGGGCCCGGCCCTGCCGTGGGGCGGCGCCTCGTGGGCCACCCTCCGCCGCCGGTTTGCCCTCCCGGTGCTGGGCGGCGTGGCGGCCTTCGCCGCCGGCTGGCTCCTGGG
>JBOGSY010000396.1:0-1973 GCA_050691915.1 Candidatus Limnocylindria bacterium
GCCACCACCCGCCGACCGGCCGCCGCCAGCCTGCGGGCCGCCACGAAGCCGTCGCCGCCATTGTTGCCGGGCCCGCACAGGACCGCGACCAGCGGCGGCTCGCCCAGCGGGCCACCTGGGCCACCCGGGCCACCTGGGCCACCTGGGCCACCCGCGCCGCCGACGGCCTCCTCCAGGCGACCCAGCTCGGCCAGGGCCACCTCCGCCACGGCGGCGCCGGCCGACTCCATCAGCGCGTCCTGCGACAGGCCCAGCTTCTGGGCGGCCTCGTCGATCTGCGCCATCTCGGCGCCGCCGATCAGGACGGGAACGGAGCGTGCCGGCCGGGCGGCCGGATCGGTCACGGCAGGGTCTTGAGGTACTCGACGACCGTGGTGATCTCCTCGTCGCTCAGGGACTCGCCGAACGGCGGCATGCCGCCTCGCTCGAGGCCCTGGACCTCGGGGCCGGTGCCATCGATCCAGAGGTGGATCCAGTCGTCCGGGTGATCGGCCGCCAATTGCTGGAGGTTCTCGCTCTTCGGCCCGGCGCCGATGCCATGCAGGTCGGGACCGATGCCTCCGCCCAGGTCCTGCCCGTGGCAGGCCGCGCACTGCGCGCCGTCCATGATCTGGCGCGCCTGCTGCGCCACGTCGGGACCGCCGCTCGCCGACGGCTGCGCCACGATGGGCGGGTTCTCGCCGGACAGGTTGCCGGCCAGGTAGACCCCGCCCACCAGGAAGACGAGCACGGTCAGGCCCAGCGCCCAGGCGGGAAGGCCGCGGGAGCCGGTCTCGATGGGGGTGTGGACGGTCATGGGCTCCTCAGCTGCCGGTCGGCGCGGTGGTGGCCTCGGCGGGGACGTACTCCGCCCGCGGCGCGGTGGTGTAGAGCAGGAAGAGGGCCACGATCGCGGCCACGCCCCCCAGGGCGGCCAGGCCCAGGCCGGCGGCCGCGGCCATCCGGAACCAGACCAGCGTGGAGGTGATCGCCTCCGGCGCCGCGGCCTCGGCCATGAGGGACCCGTGCGCGATGCCGCCGAACATCAGGGCCAGGCCGGCCAGGGCCGCTCCGCCGAAGCCCAGCCAGACCTGGACATCGGTCAGGAAGGTGCCACCCCAGGTGCGGCGCAGCAGCCGGGACGCCGCGTGGTCGGCCAGGGCGAGGAACGCGAAGGTGGCGCTCCCCAGGGTGGCGAAGATCCAGGCGCCCAGGAACCAGTCCGTGCCGCGCACCAGCCCCTGCACGCTGCGCAGGGCGCCGATCGCCTCCAGCAGCGCGGTCGCCAGCAGGAAGGCCAGGGCCACCACCGCGAAGGCGACGGTGCCCGCCTGGAGCGCCATCGACCATCGGCCCTGGAGGGTGAGGGCAAGGGCGGCGACCGCCAGGAAGACGGGCGCCACCAGCAGCATGGTGCCCACGTGACCGATGGTGGTCACCACGAACGGGACCGATGGGTCCACCAGCGCGCCCAGCGCCGAGATGCCGGACAGCCCGGCCCACAACAGCCAGGCGAGCATGGCCATGCCGGCGCTGGAGAGCGGGTTGCCGGTGGCGCGCGGCACCACGTAGAAGAGCGTGCCCAGGGCCGTGCCCAGGACCCAGTAGGTCTCGATGGCCCGCGCCGCGAAGCCGGTCACGAGCGCCGTGGCGGTGGGGTCCATGCCGAGCAGCGGCGGAAGGCTGCCCAGGAAGTAGGCACCCATCAGCGACAGGAGCGCGACGCCGAAGAACCAGATGCTGACGTACGGCAGGCGCCGGCCCGCCGCCAGAACGGTGCGGAAGAAGACGGCGCTGACGGTGAAGGCGCCCAGCAGCAGGAGGCCGTCGACCGGCAGCGGGAACTCGGCCAGGCGGCCGTCCGCGGCCAGGGTGGGCAGGTAGACGGCCGCCAGGCCGGTGGCGACGGCCGCGTTCCAGGCTCCCATTCCCAGGTAGGCCAGCGGCTCGCCGGCCAGCCGAGCGCCGGTGATCCGCGGCGTGATGAACAGGAT
>JBOGSY010000397.1:0-1971 GCA_050691915.1 Candidatus Limnocylindria bacterium
CCTCGATCGACGCCCTGGAGCGGTTGTATGGCGTACGCGCGGACTCGATCGATCGGGCGAACGCCGAGGTGGTGCACCGGCTCGACCAGGGCGTACCCATGCTGGTCGACATCGGGGCAGGGCAGATCCTTGTGCCGGACCTGGCCGGACAGGTGCTCCTCCATTGCGGCCCGGCCATTTCTTGGGCGGAGGTATGTGACCCGCTTCGTCGGTCGATGCGCGCGGCGACGGTGGCAGAGGGATGGGCAGCCGACATAGAGGAGGCCGACCGCCTGCTGGCTGCTGGCACCGTCCGCCTCGAGCCCGCATACCAGCATGACGTCGTGCTACCGATGGCCACGGCCATCGGCCCGTCGGCTCCCGTCTTCGTCGTGGACAACCGCCAGGGAGGCACGCGCGCGTTCGCCCCGATCAACCAGGGCCCCGGGGAGACAGCATGGTTCGGACGCGAGACGCCGGCTGCGATCGATCGGTTGGTGTTCCTGCGGGAGGTCGCCGGGCCGATGCTCCGCGCGACTCTCGACCGCTCCGGCCCGATCGACGTCTTCGCACTTGCCGCGCAAGGGGTGCAGATCGGTGACGACGTGCACATGCGCACCCAGGGGACGACCAGTTTGCTTATCCGCAACCTGCTCCCGCATCTGGCGTCCTTGCCCGACGACGGAAGGGTCGAGCTGGCCCGGTTCCTGTCCGGCAACCACCTGTTCTTCCTCAACCTGGCCATGGCCGCAGCCAAGTCGGTGGCGCTGTGGGCCGAGCAGGTCGAAGGGTCCAGCATCGTGACGATGATGTGCCGCAACGGCACCACGTACGGAGTGCGGCTGGCCGGCTCCGACGAGGTGTTCCTGGCCGACGCGCCGCCCGTGTCTGATGCCATGTACTACCCCGACTACGGGCCGGAGACCAGCGCGCCGGACATCGGGGACAGCGCCATCCTCGAGCTGGTGGGCCTGGGCGGTGCCGCCGCGGCTGGGTCTCCGGCAGTGGCCGGCTTCCTCGGCGGCAGCATGTCCGACGCAGTGGCGGTCACCGAGGAGATGCAGACGATCTGCGCCGCGGAGAGCACCCGTTTCAAACTGCCCACCTGGAACAACACGGGAACACCGCTGGGAGTCGACGCACGGTACGTGGTGGAGCTGAACACGACTCCTAAGGTGACTACCGGGATCTTGCACGCGAGCTCCGGAGTGGGGCAGATCGGAGCCGGTGTGGCAGCGGCCCCGGCGTCCTGCTTCCGGGCAGCCGTGCACGCCCTGGCCGGGGTATAGCCGCCGTGGACAGAGCCGTGGCCGTACGGGTCGTGGATGCCCACTGGGACGGTGGCATGAGGGCCGTCGTGCAGGCCGGCGACTACGAGATCGCCGTGGACGAGCCCGAGTCAGCCGGCGGGACCGACACCGGGCCCCAGCCCACAGATCTGTTCCTGGCTTCGATCGCCTCCTGCTTCGCGCTGTCGATGGCATATGCGGCCAAGAAGCGTGGCATCGAGCTGCCGGGGCTGCGAGTGCGCGTGGTCGGCACCTACGAAGGGTTGAAGTTCACTCGCTTCGATCTCCGGATCGTGTCCGCGGGGCCTTCAGCAGTGGTGGAAGACCTGATCCCTGACGCCCAGCGGGTCTGCTACGTGACCAACACCCTGCGCCAGGCGACGGACCTCCGGTTCATCGTGAGTTAGCGCCCAGCCTCATTCGACCGGACGGCTCGGCGCTCGAATCTGCAGGCCACTCTCGGCATGTCCCGTGGTGGAGCGGCCCAGTTCGGAACCGTGGTGGGTCGAGCCGGTGTCCCGGTCAGAACGGTGGGATGTCCCAGGTCAGAACGGTGGGATGTCGTCGGGAACCGGCGGTACCGGGTCGCCGGGCGGGTCGGTGCCAGGGTCTGGACCTGCCGGGTCGCCTACCTCCAGGGCCGGCGGTGGCTGGGCTCGTTGGAGGATGGGGCCGATGATCTCGGGGTCGACGGTGTAGGTGT
>JBOGSY010000398.1:0-1970 GCA_050691915.1 Candidatus Limnocylindria bacterium
GGCACCATCGCCGCGTTCCGCCTCCACTAGCATCCGCTGAGCGATGACGCTGCCGCTGACCATCCCCGCCGACCACGCCCGCCGCTTCCTGGTCAGGCGCCACCTGCTTGACCCGCCGCGCGGCCTACCGGCGCAGCCGGAATCGGTCCTGCGCTCGGTCGAGCGCCTTGGCAGCCTGCAGTTCGACCCGCTGGAGGTCGCGGGAGCGCGCAACCACGACCTGGTCCTCCACGCGCGCATCGCCGGCTACCGTCGCAGCTGGACCGATGACTGGCTGTACGGCGCCGATCGGCGCCTGATCGAGGTCTACAACAAGAGCCTCAACATCCTGCCCATGCCCGAGCTGCCGCACTACGCCCTGGCCTGGGACCGGGCCGGCCACCGCTACCGCGACACGATCCTGCGCGACCAGGCCAGCGTGGCAGAGGCCATCCTGGACGAGATTCGGCGCAGCGGCCCGCTCTCGACGGCGGCCTTCCGCGAGCACAATCACGCGGTCGACTGGTGGTGGGCGCCCACCTCGGCCGCCCGTGCCGTGATGGAGGCCCTCTTCGTCACCGGCCGCCTGGGGATCGCCCGGCGGGAGGGCAGCCGGCGCCACTACGACCTCATCGAGCGCCTGGTCCCCGCCGTGCTGCTGGCCCGCCGCGAGCCTGAGGAGGAGGCCATGCGCCACCGGCTGCTGAGCCGATACCGGGGCGTGGGGCTGATGGCCCTGCAGGCGTCGGCCGAGATCGCCTCCGGGACCGGGACCGCTGCGGAGCGGGCGCACCGGACCGCCGAGCTGGTCGACGCGGGCGTGCTCCGGCCGGTCTCCGTCGACGGCCTCCCGCAGCCGCGCTACCTCCTGGCCGAGGAGGAGGCGATCCTGCACGCCGCCGGCGCACAGCCGGCGGGCCACGGGGTGACCTTCGTGGCGCCGCTCGACCCGCTGGTCTGGGATCGACGCCTGCTGCGCGAGCTGTTCGGCTTCGACTACGTGTGGGAGGTGTACGTCCCCCAGGCGAAGCGGCGCTGGGGCTACTACGTCCTGCCCATCCTGTTCGGCGACCGGCTGGTGGGTCGCATCGAGCCGCGCCTCGAGCGCGGCACGCGTACCCTGCGCATCCTGGGGGTCTGGTTCCAGGAGGGCTTCAGGCCGATGGAGGAGCCGCAGTTCGTCCCGGCGCTGCACGATGCACTGCGGGCGTATCGGTCCTTCGTCGGCGCCCGAAGCGTGACCTGGCCGCGCACCCGGCCGGGCCGCGACCTGGCCGGCGCACTGCGCAGGCTGGCCGGCGGATGACCGTCTGGCTCTGGCTGCTGCTGCCCGCCGGCCTGCTCGTCGGCGGGCGCGCCTGGGTGACGCGGATGGTCGTCCCCGGCTGGCGCGAGGGCTTCCTGTCCGAGACCCGGGCCGCCGTGCTGGTGGCGGCCTCGCGCGGGCTGACGGTCGCGAGCATGGTGGTCGCCGCGGTGATGATCGCCGACCTCCCGCGGGCGCCCGGCCTGCTCACCGCGGCGGCGGTCGGCGCGATCTACGCCGCCGTCGGCTGGCGCTCGATCCGCGCCATGTTCGTCCGCGCCGGCCGCTGATTTGGGAGCGCGTCAGCCGAAGTCGACGACCAGCGGCGCGTGGTCCGACGGAATGCCGGGATAGGTCGATGGCTTGCGCGCCTCGCGGTCCCGTTCCGCGGCCACGGCCCGGGCCGCCAGGCGAGGCGAGAGGTAGACGTGGTCGATCCGCATCCCGAAGTTCTTGTGGAAGTGGCCCGCCCGGTAGTCCCACCAGGTGAAGAAGCCCGGCTCCGGGTGGAACTGCCGGACCACGTCCACCATCCCCCACTCGCGCAGCCGCGCGACCGCGGCCCGCTCCCGGGGCGAGACGTGCGTCGCGCCGTGCACCGCGGCGGCGTCCCACACGTCGGCATCCTCGGGCGCCACGTTGTAGTCGCCGCAGATCGCCAGCTCGGTGTCCGGGTCGGCGTCGT
>JBOGSY010000399.1:0-1967 GCA_050691915.1 Candidatus Limnocylindria bacterium
GGGATCGCGCCGCTGCTGGCCTTCGTCCCGCTCCTGGAACGGGTCCGCGAGGGGCTTCGCCAGAATGCCGCCCCGCGGCTGGCGCTGGAGGTGGCGGTGCTGGCCTGGCCGCGGACCGATGCGGCCGCCGTCGCGGCCGGGGGACGATGAGCGGCGTCCAGCGGATGACGGCGCGCGTCAGCGGCCGCGTCCAGGGGGTCGGCTACCGCTGGTGGGTGCGCGTGCGGGCCGAGGAGATGGGCCTGGCCGGGTGGGTCGCCAACGATCCGGACGAGCGCACGGTGACGGTCGTGGCCGAGGGCGCGCCCGCCCAGCTGGATCGCTTCGAGCAGCTGCTGTGGCAGGGACCACCGTCGGCCCGGGTCGAGCGGGTCGACGCCGAGCGGGAGGCCGCGGCGGGCGGGTTCCGGCGATTCGAGATCACCCGCCCGTGAGCTGGCGGGCGGCCGGCTGCCTGGTGCTCGGGATCGGCGCCTTCGTGGGTGTCGGCCTGCTGGGCATGTCGCTCGCCTTCAGCCAGCTGGGCGGCTGCCCGGACCGGCTCCAGTGGGCCGATCGCGCCTACCTGCCCCAGGGGTCGCCGGCGGCAAGCCCGGAATTCGAGGGCGGGGGTGAGCCGGTCGAGATCGGCTCCACCTTCGTGGGGCTCACCACGCGGCGGGTCTACGGCCCGCCGGGCAGCAGCGCGTCGACCGATGCCGACGATCGCCCGGCTGAGATCGTGCTCGACTGTGGCGACGGCAGCTACCGCGGCTACGCCTGGGACGGCGTGTCGCTGCCCACCCTGGCACCCACCCCCGGCTGATGGCCCGCCGGCCGCTGCTGCTGCTCGTCAACCCCGCCTCCGGCGGCAAGCCCGCCGCACCCCCGCCGCTCGCCGCCGAGCCGGAGGCGCTGGAGCCCGGCGCGCTGCTGGCCGCGCTGCGGGAGCGCGGGCTAGAGGTGGAGCTCCACGTCCTGGAAGCGGACGATGACCCGGCCGCCCTGGCCGCTGGCGCCGTCCGCGACGGGCGGGACGTGGTGGTGGCCGGTGGCGACGGGACCGTCGCCCCAGTCGCGTCCGCGCTGCGCGGGACGGAGGCGACGCTGGGCATCCTGGCCATGGGCTCGTGGAACAACGTGGCGCGCGGCAGCGGGGTGCCCACCGAGCTGGAGCCGGCGCTCGACGTCATCGTTGCCGGCCGGGCGGTCGCCATCGACGTCGGCCTGGCCTGGCATCCGGCCGCCGGCGCGGGCTCCCGGGGCGAACCGCCGGACGATGCCACGCCCTTCTTCGAGGCCGCGGGCGTGGGCCTGGACGCGGCCGCCTTCTCGGCCGCGCAGGTCGGCGAGCGGCGCGGGACCTGGCAGGCGCTGCGGATGGCGTGGCGCGCCTTGCGGCGCCGGCGCAGCGCCATGCGGCTGGTGGTGGACGGGCGCGAGCTCCGCGTCCGGTCACCGGCGGTCACCGCCTGCAACGGGCCGTACCACGGCGCCGGCTTCGCGCTGGCGCCCGAGGCGGACCCGACCGACGGCATGCTGCACGTGGTGGTCTTCGCCGGGATGAGCCGGCTGGAGGTGATCCGCCACTTCGCCTCGGTGGCCCGCGGACGTCCCCGGCGCGAGCCACGGGTCAGCGTGGTCCGCGGCTCGCGGGTGACGGTCCACGGCGTGCGTCGAATCCTGCCCGCCCACGCGGACGGGAGGTCCATCGGCTTGACCCCGGTGGCCTTCGCCGTTCAGCCGGGAGCGCTGCGCGTCTTCAGCCGGCGCTAGGAGCTGCCGCGCAGCGCGGCGGCCGCGGCCGCATCGGGCCCGAAGATGCGCTCGTGCTCGCCCAGCGCGAACCGGTCGGTCATGCCGGCCACGTAGTCGGCGACCTGGACCACCGGTGGCGCCTGGTGCTCGCGGAACGCGGCCGGCATCTGGTCGGGATGGGCAAGGTGGTGCTCCATCAGATCGTGGAGCAGCGCGATGGCGTGCTGCTG
>JBOGSY010000400.1:0-1960 GCA_050691915.1 Candidatus Limnocylindria bacterium
GCTCAGGGCTGCCGCTCCAGGGCGCGCCAGGCCAGCGGCAGGAGGCCGGCCGCCAGCAGGACCTTGAACGCATCCCAGGGCAGGAAGACCGCCGCGCCGCGCCACACGGCGTCGCCGGCACCCATGCCCGTGGTCCAGGCCAGGACCGGCACGCCCACCGCGTAGATGAGGAGGTTGCCGGCGGCCATCAGGCCGGCGGCGCTGAGCGGGGAGCGGTCCCATCCCCGCTCGGCCAGGCGGCCGACCATCGCCGCTGCCAGCACGAACCCCGCCAGGTAGCCGCCGGTGGCGCCCAGCAGCTGGGCCATGCCGTGGGCGCCGGACGAGAAGACCGGGGCCCCGGCCACGCCCACCAGCAGGTAGAGCGCCATGCTGGCCGCTCCCAGCCGCCACCCGAGCGCGGTGCCCACCAGCAGCACGGCCGCCGTCTGCCCGGTGTACGGAACCTCCGTCCAGGGCACCCGGAACGAGACCTGGGCGGACAGCGCGGTGAGCGCCGCGCCCGCGGCGACCAGCACGATGGCGCGCAGGATGGCGCCGGTTCGGTCGGTGCCGCGTGCCGGCACCACGACGTCGACCAGGGTGACCTGCCGCGCGGCCGATGCCGCCGCTCCGCTGCTGCTCATGGCCATGGTCCGTCCGCCTCCTCCGCGATCTCGAAGAGCCCTCCACTGCCATGGTACCGCGAGCCCGTTCGGGCCGATGGGGACGCCGGATGGGGTAGACTGCGCTCCGTCCTTTAAGACCGGCACGGTGATGCCGGAAAGGAGCATCAGCGTGCAGACCCTGCCCAGCCAGCCATCGACGCCAGCCGCCACGCCGCGGCCGGCGTCGTCGTCTGCCGGGGGGCTGCTGGCCCTTGAAGGCGGCAGCGTCCTGCGCGGCCGGCTGCGGGGAGCGCCGCTTGCGGCGCACGGCGACTTGATCTTCACCACCGCGGCGACGGGCTGGGGCGAGATCCTGACCGACCCGTCCTACGCCGGCCAGATCGTGGTGCTCACCCACCCGATGGCCGGCAACTACCGGATCGATCCCTCGGAGCTCGAGTCGGGCCGCGTCCACGCCCGCGCCCTGGTCGTCACCCGGCTGGTGGAGCCACCGGCCGGCGACGGCGTCGCGCTGGGCGAGATGTTGGCCGCGGCAGGCATTCCGGCCATCGAGGGGATCGACACCAGGGCGCTGACCCTGGAGCTGCGCCGGGGCGCGGCGCGCCGGGCGGTGGTGCGGCCCGCCGGGCAGGACCGGGACCGGCAGCGCGAGGAGCGCGAGGCGATCGACCAGGCGCTGGCCAGCCCGGCCTGGGAGGCGGTCGACCACGTCACCACGGTCGCCACCCGCGAGCCATACGTCGCTCCCCCGGGCGGCGAGCGGAGGGGCACCGCGGTACTCGTCGACTATGGGGTCAAGCGCTCGCTGCTGCGCGCGCTGACCTCGCGCGGGCTCGAGATCACGGTCCTCCCTCCGGACGCCACCGCCGACGACGTGCTTGGCGCGCGCCCCGACCTGGTGGTCCTCTCGCCAGGCCCCGGCGATCCGTCGCGCATGGCAGCGCAGATCGCGGTGGTGGGCCGGTTGGCGGACGCGGCGGCCTCGGGTGACGGCCCGCCGGTGCTGGGCATCTGCCTCGGGCACCAGCTGCTCGGCCTGGCGGCCGGTGCGCAGACCCGTCGCCTGGCCGTCGGCCACCACGGTGGCAACCACGCCGTGCTCGAGCTGGCGAGCGAGCGGGTGGACATCGGTGCCCACAACCACGAGGTCGAGCTGCTGGATGGCCCGGAGCTGGCGGGCGCGGGCTACCGTGTCAGCCATCGCGACCTCAACGACGGGACGGTCGAGGGCCTCCTGCATCGGTCCGGACGGATCGCATCGGTGCAGTTCCACCCGGAGGGCGCGCCCGGGCCCATCGATGCGGCGCGCGTCTTCGACTTTGCCCTGGCGACCACCCGGACCGGTGCCGACA